>NZ_JBFRPB010000034.1:0-42864 GCF_041471785.1 Vibrio sp. 10N.261.51.C6
TCTTAAGTGAACGGCATTAGCCCTTTATCAGAGCTTTTATGTTCTAGCGGAAAGCATGAGTACTTTCCGCTAGAACATAAAACTAAACGGCCCGATGACTATTGCTATTGCCAACTGTGCCTTTACTGGATTTGTGGTAGAGCTTAAGTGCCAATAATGAACCCCACAACAAAACTTGTCCCCAGAGTAATGTCCATTGAGATGCCACCTCTTGCCAAGATGCACCCATCTGATCAAGTGCTAAGAAACCTTGGATAGCCGGTGTGCTTGGGAACAGCTGTGATAATAGAACTAACCATTCGGGCATCATTTCAACTGGCCAGATAAAACCTGAAGAGAAGATCAGTGGCATTGAACTGATTAACACTACAACCGTGACTAGCTCTCTTCGTGGCACTAACTCACCAATAAAAATCCCGATCAAACAACTGGCCAGTAAGAAGGGCAGAAGTAAGGTTAAGATCTGTGTTGTTGAGGCGAGCTGGTTTATCCCATACATCGAAAAGCTAGCGCCGAAATAGTACATCGACAACAGGTAATAAATGCCGACTAAGGTACAACAGCGGGCAAGCATCAATTTCGCTGGAGAGGTCTTACTCCAGTAGCCAAATGTCGATTGAGCATTTTGGGTTGCACCAACTAAACCTGAAGCCATGGCTAAGGTTTGTTGCAGGATCAACACAAAGACGGCTGGGACTACGTAATCGATGTATCCCATGCGACTATTAAACGTTGGTTTCAGGTTCAAGCTGAATGCACTGTAGCCTTTGGCTGCCGATTCTAAAGGCACACCTTCGACTAACAAATGGCTGACCTTAACTTGCGCAGCTAACGTACCACCGGCCTTGGCAAGCCCTTCAACAATGGTTCCGTAGACCAAAAAGTAAGAAGCATCACCAGCGTAAGAAAGTGTCGGGCTCTTACCGAGCAACAAGTCTTTATAGAAATCTTCTGGAATGACGAGGAACCCACCAATCTCTTGGTTAAGCACGGCTTGTTTCGCATCGGCGATGGTGGAGTCTCGACGGACCAATTCGATCTGAGAGGTGGCATCCACCATACGCTCTAATTGATAGCTGCTTTGACTCTTATCCAAGTTCACAACCGAAGCTTTCAGTTGTTGAGGAACTTGGTTCGCGTAAGGCAATGGATACAAGAAGGAATAGAAGACCACACCACCAAATACCGTAAGAAGCACGACAGGGTTGCGCAATACCGCTAAGAGTTCTTGCTTGAGCAGTTGAGTAAAGCTCATCGTTTTACTCCTTGTTGTGCTGATGCTTCTGGCTGTGTTGACGGCGTTGTTTTTGCAGATAAAACTGCTTTTGCTGATAGACCTGCTTGTGTAGATGGATCTGCTTGTGCAGTTAGATCTGATTGCGCCAAGTGTTTCTTAATTAACAACATTACCACCAAAGCAGGAACCGCGTACCACAACATAGAAGAGAGGCTGATCAGCGACTGTGCTGCGCTCACGCCATAACTAGACTGTGCTGTTTGTACTTCGATGTAATGACTCACGGGCAATAAGCTTCTCCAAATTTGAGCTGCCGTGTTCATGTCTGTCACTGGAAAGGTGATGCCCATGAACGCAAAACTTGGTGCCGTAAATGCGCCAGCGAAACTCATCGCCCTTGCAGGATCAAGTGTTAAGAAGAAAAACAAACAACCCATGATGATACAGCTGATAACGGTAAGCAGTTGGGCAACGGTCAATGCTATAAAGCTGCCGTTAAATGGCCAGCCTAAGAGCACATAAAACCAAAAACTAAACGCGATACCAAACATCAAAAACAAGACAAGGTAGGGCGTTAATGTTGATGCGAGTGACTTCATAGGGGCGTTGGATAACCAAGCGTGAAGCCCACGAGCTCTAACGTTCGCCGTCAAAACCAATATCGTGCCCACCACAATCATGATCTGCCACAGTGCAGGAATAACCGCAGACACCAAGAACTGAGCATAACTGCTGTTCTTGTTGAACAGCGGCGTGATCTGGCTTTGTACCGTTACTGCTTGGCCTAATGCGGATTGCACCGTGGTATCACCGTGTGACAGCTGTTTCACGACTTCAAGTTGCGCGTTAAAAGTCCCTTGAGCCTGCAGCAAGGCAGAGTTCACCAGCTTACCGATTAAGATAAATTGGCTGTTATAGAATACAGACACTTGCGGATTCAAGCCGAGCAGAAGGTCTCGGTCGAAGTGCCTTGGTATCACAACATAACCATAGATATCACGTTCGATCATCGCTTTCGCCGCATCACTCGCAGAGCTGTATTTCTGAGTGACTTGCAGCGTTGGTGACGCATCAACAAGGCGTGTGAACTGTTGCGAGATTTGACTGTGCTCAAGGTCGACAACTGCGACCGGTAAGTCACGAGCGATCCCTTGTGAAAAAATCAGCCAGATACTGGCAGCAAGCAGCAAAGGAATCCAAGTTAGGCAAGACAACAACCATTTGTCTTTGCGGACAATCGCCCACTGCCGAAGCAAGGTATTCTTCGCTCTATGATGCTCAGTTGATTGCGAGCCTCTAGATTGCGATCCAGTATATTGAGAGTTAGCAGACATAAGTCACCTAAAGCTCAACCACTAGGCTCATGCCCATACGCAGTGTTTCGCTCGTATCGACAGGGTGTGCTTCTACTTCAAAAGTACGTAAATCGAAGCCTTGTGCTGCGTCTGTTGAGCGCCAAGTTGCGAAATCACCCATTACGGCGATGTGAGTTACTTGGAAAGTTAATGATTTATCCAGAGCCGGTAGGTATGCCTCAAACTGGCTGCCTTTCTCGAAATGCTTAAGCATGTCTTCACGAACATTGAGCACAGCCCAAGCATCCTTGGTGTCGATAACAGTCACAACAGGGAAGCCTTGTGGTGCAAGTTCTCCACTGCTCAATAGAACCTGAGAGACTTCGCCATTAAACCAGCTGTGGATCTGTGTGTCTTTTGCGTAAGCTTCAACTTCCGCTACCGCACCCGCTGCCATTAACGCTTTTTGAGCGGCGGCCACTTTGGTTTCGTCACGCGCACCTTCTTGCGCTAATTGATACATTTGGAATGCAGCGCTTTCGGTGTACTTCGCCGCTTGCCACTGTGTTTTGGCTTCATCACGCTTCTGCTCGGCAACCACACCATCGTTGTAAAGGTTGTTTACACGTTGGTAGGTTTTGTCCATCAGATCGGCAGCTGCTTTGGCTTTCAACCATTGGTCTTTAGCCGCTTGGATCTGTTGAGTACGCGCGCCATTCTCTGCTTCTTGTGCTAATGCACCAGCGGCTTTCTGGCCAGCTTTTGCTTGCTCTAGCTTCGCATCAATCTCAGGGCTTAGTAGAGAGAAGATCAATTCGCCTTTTTCAACCGAATCGCCTTTGCGCACGAATATTTGATCAATTCTGCCAGGTACTTTCGATGAGATGCTGTATTGCTGCACATCGATTTGACCTTGAAGCTTAACCGGCTGAGGTTGATAAGCTTGATAGAAACTGTATCCGACCCAGCCAATAACGCCGATACCAACTAAAGATAGAAGAAGGGGCTTAATAGGTTTCATGAATTATCCTTTTGACTGGCTAACGGTGTCTGTTTTTGAGTCGAAATCAGACGGAACAGAGGAGGTTAAGTAACTGGAGTAAGCATTCATTTCGCTGGTTAGCGCTAACAGCTTGTTGAGAGAGATTAGGTATTTGAAGCGAGCAGCAGATTGCTGGGTTTTAATGCTCGCAAGATAAAGCTCGGCATCAACCACTTCTAATGAGTTAGATAACCCTTGTGTGAAGGCTTTTTTACGAAGTAATAGGTTTTCCTGAGCTAAAGACAAGCTCGAGTTTAGACCTTGAACCTCTTCAATGGCTTGGTTTGCTTCAAGGTAAGTCTTTTGTACCAACACGGTTAAGTCTTGCTTAGCTTGTGACTTAAGGAATTGAACCTGTGATACGGCACTGTGAGCCGCAGCGACTTTGTCGGAACGGCCAGAGGTATCAAGCAGTGGCACATTCACACCAATGCCAACCAACCAATCGGGTTTCATTTCACTGGCTAGA
This sequence comes from Vibrio sp. 10N.261.51.C6, assembly GCF_041471785.1. NCBI lineage: Bacteria > Pseudomonadati > Pseudomonadota > Gammaproteobacteria > Vibrionales > Vibrionaceae > Vibrio > Vibrio sp. 10N.261.51.C6. Next base: position 4,044 of record NZ_JBFRPB010000034.1, read on the forward strand.
GAGTCATCTTCATACAGGCTGTAATCACCATAAAGGTAAACCTCTGGGTAGTATTTACCTTTCTCGGCTTTAATTAAGCTGCTTGCTTGTTTCTCTTTTGCATCAAGAATCTTAAGGCCGGGGTAGGTCATGAGTGTCTGGTCAATGAACACGTCCATATGAGGCAGGTTCTTATTGATAAACAGTTGTTCAGAGGGTTCTACACTTTCATTTTGACCAAGGATTTGGGTCAACGCCAATTGCGCAATTTTAAGATCGTTCTGAGCTTTCGTGCGCTCTACAATCGCTTTATCTAAAGAAGCATCGGCTTGTAGGCGTTCTACTCGGGCGATTTGTCCTTGCTGTTCAAGCTTGATGGCGAAATCACGATGCTGAGTTAAGCCTGCTTCAACGGCTTGACGCGTTCTCACCACGTCTTCCGCTAAGATCACCGAGAAGTAATACTTACTTAAGTCTTCGTAGCGAGCTTGTTTCTCCATCAACAGTTGGCTTTGCGCTTCTTCGCTTTTACCTTCAGCCGCATTTTGCGCAGCGGTTATTCGACCACCAGTGAAGATAGGCCACACAGCACGAATGGAAGAGCTAAAGATGTCTTGTTCGGTAATCGTTGAGGTAACGCCACCAACTAGAGGGCGCAAAATCGCGGATATAGCAGGGTTTACTCCACTCAAGCTATCTGAAAACTGTTCACCATTAATCGTCACATCACTATCAAGGTGCGTGTAGTTAGCCCCTAAGGTAATAGAAGGAAGATTGAGGCTACTTGTTGAGTTCTGAAGGTGTTGATAACGTTCAACGTTGGCTTGTTGAGCCGCAAGAGAGTTGTTGTTTTCTTGCAATATTTGCCACGCTTCAGAAAAAGTGAGCGGAGCTGCATAGCCTGGCGAAGCCATAGTGCCGAGAAGCATACTGGCGATCGCAAGGTATCGGAATTTTGGTTTGGTCATCTGCATTAAATACCAATTAGAGTATTAACTCTAATGTTAACAGGGCGATAGTCATTTGTCTTGAATAGATTGTCTCATGAATAGAAATTTTCATAACTCGTTAATCAAGTGTAAATAAGATTGAGTGACGTGAATATCAAAGATAAATGAAACTTAAAAAGCACGCATAAGCATGCTCTTTAAGTTCAGTATAGAAGTGTTTTTACAAAATGAAGTGGCTTATTTAAAGCTAGGACAATGGTGATCGGCGCGCCATACCAATTGTCTTGAACCTTGCATTGTTTGTAATAAATCTCTACCTGACATTTGCGGGAATGCTAACAATACCTTGAGATCGAGAGGGGAGGTGCCATCTTTCTCATAGGCTCTTACGTGAGTAAAAGTCGATTGTAAGTGTTTGAACAGCATAGTCTTAGTAAGACAAATTCCAAAGTTATCGCGTTTCATTGCCTTGTTTCCTTTTCAACAATGTTTATACGTTATGTTTGTTATCCTGTTTCTATTGGACGTTGCCACTGACTGATCGATACTTCCTGCTCATCAATGTTTTATTATTGGGTGATGCTTTTATCAGTCACCTCTTCGTTGTCTGGCTAGCCGAGTTTGAAATAGCGATGGATGAATAGGGGAGAATACTTAATCCGTTTGTTCATCATTCGTAACGGCGAGCGTGCAACTTTTAGTTATAGATACGTCCAGCGAGCGAAGGGTTGTTGCTATTTTGTTAATCGAAGTTTCGATTCAAAGCGCGGTCTGAAAATCATGACCTATGGCTTAGCAACAATAAACTTCTTCATATGCAACCATTATAATTGTATTTATTTTAAACAACCTAAAAAACACCTAAAAGCTTAGTGATCTAGCTCAATATTTATTCGTTTATTTTGGTTTTTAAGCTAATCAGTCCTAAAAATGAACGATTAATCGAGATGAACAACGTAAAGGATTATCAATTAACAATCTGCTCAATTATTTAGTTGAGTAGCAGTCACAAATTCACGCCCCTAGAAAGGTCATGCGATTAACTTGGTGTTAACATTGATCGTCTAACACTAGGGACGGTGGAATATGAAATGGAGCAGTATCAGTTTCCGTAAAAGGTTACTGATTATCATGACGGTCACTGGCCTCGTTGAACTTTTGATTCTTGCAGCTGCTGGTTTTTACTACATCAAACAATCTCAAGAACAAGAGATGGGTTTGAAAGCGTTAGGTGTTGCTGAATTTCTATCTGAATCGCCGCTTGTCACCAGCATTATTCAAGAAAATGGAACGTTGGACCCTAATGGCGTTCCCTACGTTTTGTCTGAAGAAACCCAAGTTAAATTTCGTAACCTTACTCAGCTCATTGGCGCGGCGTTTATCGTTGTTGGAGATGATAAAGGTATCCGCCTGATTCACCCTTATGATGACAGGCTCGGTAAACCCATGCGTGGTGGCGATAACCAAAAAGCATTGGTATTGGGCGAGTCTTATGTGTCGACAGCCAAAGGATCGCTGGGTTTTTCAGTTCGTGGTAAATCCGCGGTAAAAGACACCCAAGGTACCGTTATTGGTGTGGTGTCAGTTGGTTACTTATTGGATTCGTTGCAAGATCGAATCGAACCTTACTTAGCCTTTTTGATTGTGATGGCGTTGCTGGTGGTTGCGGTCAACGCTTTGATTTCGAGTTATGTATCTCGCCGTTTTCAACGCGCTATTTTAGGCTTTGAGCCTGAAGAGATAGGGCGACTTTATGTTGAGCTAGATGTAACCATGAGTACCGTGAAAGAGGGCATTCTGAGCATCGACAAGCACGGCATTTTGCGTTCTATTAATAAAAGTGCCTGCGATATTTTATCGATAGACAGGGATAAAGCACTCAATCAACAGCGCCTTTCTGACGTATTGCCAGGCAGTGATTTAGAACAACTGCTATCAACCGGCGACACCGACCACGATGTAGAGTTGTATTTGAACAATAAGCGAATCATTGCTAACCGTAGCCCGATTATAGTGGCAGGTGAGGTGGTCGGGGCGGTATCGAGTTTCCGATTACGAAATGAAATCAACGATTTAACAGACCAGCTCTCACAAACCAAAGAATATGCTGATCTACTGCGTTCACAAACCCACGAGCATCAAAACAAGCTTAACACTATTAGTGGCTTGATTCAGATGGGCGAGTTGGATTCTGTTCAACAATTGATTGGTCAAGAAACCGCTCATTACCAGAGCTTAATTGAGTTCTTAAGAGAGACGGTGAAAGACCCTCTTATTGCAGGCATGCTTTTAGGCAAAACAGAGCGAGCTCGAGAGATTGGGTTAGAGCTTAAAGTGGAAGAGGGATCAAGGCTTGAAGCTCTGCCTAGCTGGTTAAACGCGGATGACGTTGTCACAATTCTTGGCAACCTGATTGATAACGCCTTTGACGCCACCATGACGGCGATTAAGCAAGAGGGTCAAATTGCGCCAGCGCGTCGGGTTATTGAAGTTTCAATCAGTGATTTTGGTAATGAAATTATCGTAGAAGTAGAAGACAAAGGGTGCGGTTTGCCGAAAGAGTTGGCGACCAAAGCACTCACCGAAAAAGGTGTATCGAGCAAAGCGAAGCAAAATCGTGGTGTGGGTTTGTATCTGATAAAGCAGCTGGCAGACCGATATCAAGGGCAGCTTGAAATGGTCGACAACCAAGATTTTGGCACGCGAATGACGGTTTATTTGCCAAAAGAAGAACAATAATAATTAAGCACGAAGCGATCTTGTGAAGATCATCGTGACGGAAAAAATATGGTTAAAGGAAGAACATAAATGAACGCAATCACGAGAGTCATGGTCATTGAAGATGATATTGCGATTGCAGAGCTACACCATCGTTATTTAGAACAGATGGGTGGCTTTGACGTGGTCGGCATTGCCACTACACAGTCTGAAGCGCTGATGCAACTGGACATCTTAAAACCGAATTTGGTGTTATTGGATGTGTATCTGCCGGACGGGTGTGGGCTCGATATTCTTAATCACGTAAGAGGGAGCAATCAAGGCTGCGACGTTATCTTGATTACTGCTGCTCGGGATGTCGATACGCTGCAGCAAGCAATGCGTGGTGGGGTGGTCGATTATCTATTGAAACCAGTAATGTTCCCTCGTTTGGAAGCGGCACTGAAAAAGTATCAATCTCAACAGCAAGAGTTTGAAAGTGTGTCGGATTTGAATCAAGGTTTGGTTGATAAGATGCTGCAAGCCAATGCCAAAGCGGACTCTGGAAAAGTATCCACCTTACCCAAAGGCATTGATGGCGTAACGTTGGATAAGATCAGAGCCATTTTTCAGCAAGCTGATGCCGTTAATATTACCGCCGATGAAGCCGGAGAACGAATTGGTGCTAGCCGAACCACCGCCAGACGCTATTTAGAATTTTTGATTACCACTGGTGAGTTAGTCGCAGACTTAAATTACGGTACCGTAGGTCGCCCGGAGCGCTGCTACAACAAAGCGCAAAGATAAACACGACACCATCAAAATAAATATAAAGCCAGTTGAATAAGCTGGTTTTACCTTTTTCTCCCTTTCCTATTGCTCACTCCACCGACCAGATACCGTTCTTTCTTGACTACACTGTTTGAGAATGCCGATTTGCTTCTCCCTCGGGTCAAATGAACGGAACTATCGATTAGAATTTGTTCGAAATGAGTCAATATTTAATCGATTGCTTTCACAGTGGTTGATGTAAATCAAATAGTCATAGACAATACTGTCCCGAATAGAGGTGATAGCTTTCACCCTCGTTTACCAAACGCATTCTCAAATTTAATAGGCGCTTACTATTGATGTAATAGTTAAGACCTATTATCTATTTTCGTATGTCGCTGATACCTTTGGCGAATACTAAAAACCTTGTTTTTATAGGAAAGATGATGGTAATACCTGAAAACAGCAGCATCGTTATTTTTGGTGCGTCGGGAGATCTAACTTACCGCAAGTTAATTCCTGCTCTATACCACCTGTATGCTAGCAATCAACTACCAGAATCCTTTGCGATTCTTGGAGTGAGCCGTACTGAGTACAGCGATGAGTCTTACCGTGAGAAGCTGAAGAAGTCTCTTCAGGAAATGGAAAAAACTGAACCAGAGACGCTGAATGCATTTATTGAACATCTGCATTACCAAGCGATCAATACTTCAGATGTAGACGACTATGCTCGTTTAGCACAACGTCTAGACAAGCTTGAGCAAGACTACCAATTCGAAAACCATAACACATTGTTCTACTTGGCAACCCCGCCAAGCCTATACGGTGTGATTCCAGCAAACCTTGCTGCGCATGGCCTTAACGATGAATCGAACGGCTGGCGTCGTCTGATCATCGAAAAACCATTTGGTTACGACTTAGCATCAGCTCAAGCGTTGGATGAAGAGATCCATCATCACTTCCAAGAACACCAGATCTACCGTATCGACCATTACCTTGGTAAAGAGACGGTTCAAAACCTTCTAGTGCTTCGTTTCTCAAACGCGATGTTTGAACCACTGTGGAACCGTAACTTCATTGAATACGTTGAAATCACAGGTGCTGAGTTCCTTGGCGTTGAAGAGCGTGGCGGATACTACGACGGTTCTGGCGCAGTTCGCGACATGCTCCAAAACCACCTGCTGCAAGTGCTAGCGATGGTAGGTATGGAGCCGCCTGCACAAATTAACGCTGATTCTATTCGTGACGAAGTGGTTAAAGTTCTTCAGTGTCTCAAACCGCTAGAAGAAGACGACCTGCGTAAAGATTTAGTGCTAGGTCAATACACAGCGTCAGACGTTCGCGGCCAGCAGTTGCTTGGTTACCGTGAAGAGCCGGGTGTTGCGGATGACTCTCGTACTGAGACGTACATTGGTCTTAAAGCACACATCAACAACTGGCGTTGGAATGGTGTTCCTTTCTACGTACGTACTGGTAAACGCTTGCCGACACGTGTGACTGAAATCGTGATTCACTTTAAGAACACACCACACCCAGTATTTGGTCAAGATGCACCAGAGAATAAGCTGATTATCCGTATTCAACCGGATGAAGGTATTCAGATGAGCTTTGGTTTGAAAGAGCCAGGCGCAGGCTTCAAAGCAAAAGAAGTGAAAATGAACTTCTCTTACTCTGACTTGCCTGAAACTCAGATGCTGACGGCTTATGAGCGTCTTCTTCTTGATGCACTGAACGGTGATGCGACTCTGTTTGCACGTACCGATGCGGTAGAAGCATGTTGGAAGTACGTTCAACCAATCTTAGACTTCAAGCAAGACCCTCAAGCACTGTTTGGCTATGCTTGTGGTACTTGGGGCCCACAGGAAGCAGATGAACTTCTGCAACGTGATGGCCGCGCATGGCGTTTCCCATGCAAAAACTTAACAGACACGGATTACTGCGAACTATGATCAATCACAAGATCTTTGCAACGCCTGAACTGGTTGTTGAAAACCTAGCAAATGAAATGAAAGCATACAGCGAGCAGGGCACACCTGTTCACATTTCACTGTCTGGTGGCAGCACGCCAAAAATGCTTTTCAAGCTTTTAGCACAGGCGCCTTACGCGGAAGGTATTCAATGGAATAACCTTCACTTCTGGTGGGGCGACGAACGTTGCGTTGCACCAGACGACGCTGAAAGCAACTTCGGTGAAGCAAACGCGCTCTTATTTTCAAAACTAAAAGAGTTTACTCAAGTAAACCTTCCTGCTGAAAACATCCACCGCATCCGTGGTGAAGATGAACCAAAAGCAGAAGCAGAGCGTTTCGCAAAAGAGATGGCAGACGTAATCCCAACAGAAAACGGCACGCCTGTATTCGATTGGATTCTGCTTGGTGTTGGCGCAGACGGCCACACAGCTTCACTATTCCCAGGTGCAACCAACTACCAAGATGAGAACCTATCTGTATTAGCTTCTCACCCTGAGTCTGGTCAAATCCGTGTTTCTAAAACAGCGAAAGTTTTAGAAGCAGCAAAACGAATCAGCTACCTAGTACTGGGTGCAGGTAAAGTTGAGATCGTTAAAGAAATTCATACAACTCCTGCTTCAGAACTGCCTTACCCGGCAGCGAAAATCCAGTCTAAAACTGGCGAAACAGAGTGGTTCTTAGATTCAAATGCAGCAAGTGCTATCGCATAAGTGCGAATAGCCGCAAGGAGATAAAATAATGAAAGGTGATATCGGTGTAATTGGCCTAGCAGTAATGGGTCAGAACCTTATCCTAAACATGAACGACCACGGCTTCAAAGTTGTGGCTCATAACCGTACTGCTGCTAAAGTAGACGAGTTCCTAGAAGGCCCAGCTAAAGGTACTAACATTGTTGGTGCTTACTCTCTAGAAGAGCTAGTTGAGAAGCTAGAAGCGCCACGTAAAGTGATGCTTATGGTTCGTGCTGGTGACGTTGTAGACACGTTCATCGAAAATCTAATCCCACTTCTAGACGAAGGCGACATCATCATTGATGGTGGTAACACTAACTACCCAGACACTAACCGTCGAGTAGCGCATTGTCGTGAGAAAGGCATCCACTTCATCGGTACTGGTGTATCTGGTGGTGAAGAAGGTGCTCGTTTCGGTCCTTCAATCATGCCAGGTGGTGCGGCTGAAGCTTGGGAAGCGGTTAAGCCAATCTTCCAAGGTATCTCGGCAAAAACTGACGCTGGTGAGCCTTGCTGTGACTGGGTTGGTAACGACGGTGCTGGTCACTTCGTTAAGATGGTACACAACGGCATCGAATACGGTGACATGCAGCTTATCACTGAAGCATACCAGTTCATGAAAGATGGCCTAGGTATGTCTGCTGACGAGATGCAAGCAGTATTCGCTGACTGGAACAAGACTGAGCTAGACAGCTACCTAGTTGAAATCACTGCTGACATCCTTGGCTACAAAGATGAAGACGGTGAAGCGCTAGTTGAGAAGATCCTAGACACTGCAGGCCAAAAAGGTACGGGTAAGTGGACGGGTATCAACGCACTAGACCTAGGTATCCCACTGACTCTAATCTCTGAGTCTGTATTCTCTCGTTGCCTGTCTGCTCTTAAAGACCAACGTGTTGAAGCTGAAGCTTTGTTTGAGAAGACAATCACTCCAGTTGAAGGCGACAAGCAAGAGTGGGTTGATGCACTACGTCAAGCTCTACTGGCTTCTAAGATCATCTCTTACGCTCAAGGTTTCATGCTAATGCGTGAAGCGTCGAACGAAAACGGCTGGGACCTAAACTACGGTAACGTAGCGCTAATGTGGCGTGGTGGTTGTATCATCCGTTCTGCATTCCTAGGCAACATACGTGATGCGTACGAAGCAAACCCAGACATCGCGTTCCTAGGTTCTGACGAGTACTTCAAAAACATCCTACAAGGCAGCCTAGTGGCATGGCGTAAAGTAGCAGCGAAATCTCTAGAGTCTGGTATCCCAATGCCATGTACGATTTCTGCGCTATCTTTCCTAGACGGTTACACAACTGCACGTCTACCAGCGAACCTGCTTCAAGCTCAACGTGACTACTTCGGTGCTCACACTTACGAGCGTACTGACCGTCCACGTGGTGAATTCTTCCACACAAACTGGACTGGTACAGGCGGCGACACTGCTTCTACAACTTACGACGTATAATCGTTAGTTAGAATCAGTAGAGAACAAATTTGTTCTTTCAGCTGCAAACTAGAAAACAAAAGGATGCCTCAGTGGCATCCTTTTTTGTTGGTTTGCGTATTTTTAGATGGTCACTTCAAACACACAACTAATTATCGCTTAGGCGGTCATGATATGTGGTTGTACATCGTCGTTGTATTGATCTCGAATGGCCATAAAGCTGTCTAGGTTTTGTTTAGGCGCTTCAACCCACTCTGGGTCAAACATTGAACCAGTGTTTGCTTCTATATAGGCCATCACCTCATTCAGTAACCAAGCGTGTTTATAGGCTCTTTTACTCATTAACGCATCGAATACGTCTGCCAGTTAATAGCGTATGCGCTATTGCTTAAATAAAGTGCTGTTAATGATGATCTGGACGTTAAATAACCATTTTAAAATTAAATGAAAAGATAAATAGGATAACGCACATGCTTTATGCCATCATAAAGGCATAAATAAGGGCAATGGATGTAATGCCCAAGTGATTGAGCTAGAAATGGTCAGTGATGACGGTGTTCTAGAGTAAATTCAAGGCCTTTAGTTGCCTTGAAAAAGGTAATGTTATGACTGAAGAAGAAAGAATTGAACTGCAACAAAATAACCCGCTACACGGCTTAAAGCTTGAAACCATGATCACTGAGTTAGTGGATCACTATGGTTGGGAAATTTTGGATGCGGCAATGCGCATGAACTGCTTTAACACTAAGCCAACTATCGCAAGTGCTGTTAAATACCTTAAGAAGACTGAGTGGGCTCGTGAAAAGGTCGAAAATTTCTACCTTTACCGTTTCAAGCGTATGCCTAAAGCGTCAGACATTGAATACCAAATGCCTCCGCGTTCACGTACATTCCGCCATGGGCTAGAGCCTCGTGAGCCGATGGAACTAACGGTTGAGTCTATCCATGCCTCTCAAGCTAAAGCTGCGTCTGCATTTAAAGAGCGCCGTGGCGGTAACGGTCGTAATTTCCGTCGTTAACAAGAAGACGTCGCTAGAAAGAACCGTCGCTAAATAAGGCGTCGGCGATTAGCACGGCTAATTAGATAAGCGAAAAACACAAAAGGAGCCTATGAGCTCCTTTTTTAATTCGTTCGATTTAAACCGTAAATGGCTAAGCTTCGCGGTTCTTTCTTTGATTCTTCCAAAGATCGGTGACATAAACGATTGCACTGATAAGTAAGAATAGCGCTGACACAGAAAACAGAGCGGGCATTTTTAGGATCCACGCGAATGTGGCAGCAAGAAAAGCGACAAAGCAAATGAGTCGACTTGATGACATGACATGACCGAGTTTAATGTTCATAACGCCTCCTAATGAAGTCTCACTTTCGACAGGAGAAGTATCCCACCCTTGGAAAAATAAAGGCTAAAAAACAGTCTAAATTGTTATCAAATTTACTAATTAAAGGACTCGTCTCACACATATCGACACGGTTATTTTATAAGTAATAAAATAGCGAGATAGGTAATGCGAGAGTCAGCTTTCCCGCTGTGTTTTCCAGTTAGAATTAGATTCAGTTTCGGGTTTAATTAGTGTCAAACCGACTTAGCATAAAACCTAGTTATTATAGAAAAAGTAAGCGGTGATTAAGAAACTCGCGATGATCACTGTATTACGAACATATTGTTGTGGGATGCGGCGAGAGACTTTTGCTGAATAATAACCACCAACCAATGTACCCAATAATACAGCCATGCCAGACGGCCAATTAATCGAACCATTTACGATAAAAAACACGATCGCTGCGAGGGAAGCACACGCGGACACGAGCAGTTTGATGCCATTCATCACGTTGATGTTGGTGTAACCAGCCAGCGCCAAATAGCTCAATGTCACAATGCCCAAACCTGCATTAAAATACCCACCGTAGATACAGACAATCAAAAGTAATAAAGCGGAAAAGAATGCGCCTGCGCTAGTGGCGTGCTTATGTTTTGCTGTAGCTTGTTTAAGCCATTTATTGAGCGTGCCGCCAAACGTGAAAAGCAGAGCAGCATACAGCAACAGCCAAGGGACAGATTGAGTGAACAGAGCTTCTGGTGTGTGCAGCAGTAAAAATGCCCCGATACCACCGCCAATCACACATAAAGCTATAGTCAGTTTTAGCTGCTTAGTACCAGATTGAATTTCGTGGCGCAGAGCGTAGGCTCCGCTAATGTATCCAGCACACGAAGCAAAGGTATTGGTCGCGTTGGCTGCTATTGGTGGAACGCCAGCAAATAACAAAGCAGGGAAAGTGATGAAGCTGCCGCCACCCGCAATGGAGTTAAGCACACCGCCAACCACCCCTGATAAGAATAGAATCAACCAATCCATAGTTTTAGAATCCAATACGTTAACTAACTGGTTACCTTACTTGAATTTGTTATGAATATCAGCGCCATGTGTGTTGTAAAGATAGGTTTGTGAGTTTGCTACCATCTTTAACCGCTGGTTTTAATTGAGGCTTTAAATGAAAAAAGGAGCCAATGGCTCCTTTCGTTGAGGTTTAGTTGATTCGATAAAGCTTTACACTTCTACTGGCTTCGCTCTAAAACTCTTAAATAGTTTCACTAGAATCGGGCTAGACAGCACCAATACCGCCAGAATAGTGAAGGTCATCGTAATAGGGCGTTCCCATAAGAAGTTCAACTCACCATCGCTGATCATCAATGCTCGTCTTAAGTTCTCTTCCATCAAGCCGCCCAATATGAAGCCTAACAGTAATGGTGCCAATGGGAAGTTGGCTAGCCTTAATGCTATCGCAGCCATCGCTACCAGTAGCATCACAAATACGTCCATCGTGTTGAATGACACCAAGTACACGCCAGTGATTGAGAAGAAGATAATCATTGGAAGTAGAACCGTTCTAGGTACCGCTAGCAGTTTAGAGATATATGGGATCAACGGTAGGTTTAAGATAACCAGCACGATGTTGCCAAAGTACATCGAGATAATCACCGACCAAAATACGTCTGGGTGTTCAACGAACAAGCGAGGACCAGGCTGAATACCGTAGGCAATCAATGCACCAAGCATAATCGCAGTTGTACCAGAGCCCGGAATACCCAGCGTTAGTAGCGGAACGAATGAACCACTTGAAGCGGCGTTGTTTGCTGATTCAGGAGCAACAAGACCACGGATACTGCCTTTACCGAACTCTTTCTGCTTGTCTTTTGGCGCGAGGCTACGCTCCATACCGTAGCTTAGGAATGCCGCAATAGTGGCACCTGCGCCCGGTAGAACACCGGTAAAGAAACCGAGAATAGAAGATCGAATTGAAACTGGTGCCACTTCTTTGAACTCTTCTTTGGTGACCTTCATGCTACCAATATCCGACATCTTTTGGCTTTCTTCCGCGCTGGTGTCTTGCTCTGGTTTTAGAATACCCATCAAGGTTTCACCCAGTGCGAATGTTGCCATCGCTAATAATAGGAAGCTAAAGCCATCCATCAGATCCGTAAGGCCAAAAGTGAACCGTTCAACGCCAACACCTTTGTCGATACCTACAGTTGATAGCATCAAACCAAGAATAGTCATCATCCACGCTTTGATTACCTGACCTGGGCCTGCAAACGCCGCTACAGCGGACAAACCTAATAGCATCAACGCAAAGTAGTCTGAAGACTGGAAGCTCAGTGACACGCTTGCTAGAGCCGGTGCGGCAATCAAAAGCATGATTGCTGAAAGCGTACCGCCTGTGAAAGAAGAGTAAGCCGCGAGAGCAAGTGCTTTACCTGCTTGGCCTTTTTGAGCCATCGGGTAGCCGTCAAACGCGGTTACTACCGTTGAAGAACAACCCGGAGCATTGATTAAGATGGATGACGTCGAGCCACCAAATACAGCGCCGTAGTACACACCAGCCAACAAGATTAGGCCAGAAGAAGGATCTAGGCCGTATGTAATCGGGATCATCAACGCGATTGCTGAAATTGGACCGAGTCCCGGTAGCATTCCAATAAAGGTACCAACAAAACAGCCAACAATTACCATCATGATGTTCATTGGCATCACGGCGGTAGAAAGTCCTTGTAAAATTCCGTCTAACATAATGTTATCCCTACCAAAGAGTGAAGATTAAACCAGGCTCTAGGTAGATATCTAAGCCTTGAGTTAATAAAAGAAAGAACGCGATAACGAAAGGAAACGACGCGCCAAATAAGACAGCTTTGCGGCGCTCACCCAGTAGGTAAAAGCCTGCAAGTAAGAAGAAGCTGGTTGCTAAAACAAAGCCAAGATAAGTCAGTCCAACACCGTACAGAGCCATTAACACCAAGAAGCCAATAAGCAGTTTCCAGTTCAGCGGCGTAGTGTCGCATGTAACTTTTTTATCCGGCTGTCCGGTTATAAGCAGGATCAACGAAAGGCCAATGCCGATAAACGTTAGCAGGATAGGTAAGGTTCTTGCTGTGAAGGGTTCGTACTCGTCACCGGGGAACAAAGGAATCAGCGTGGTTTGGTAGCCATAGCATAAACATGCAAGCATAAAGAGCATGGCTCCGATGCGATCCTTCGAAAGCAAAGATTCCTTACTCAGAAATTTGGTTGGTAAGTCCGACATATCCAACTCCATTTGGGGTGGTATAAAAAGTAAAAAAGCCGTACATGAGCGAGTCAATGAAATGTCTGGGATCACTAACCAAAGGTAAGCGAATTACGGTACTGGTTTATCAGCCACTTGCGTTTACAACGAATCGGCAAGCGTTAGTAATACGTCTACGAATAAACAAAGGAGTTTGAAGTTAACTCATGCACGGCGAAACAAGGAAAGAGTAAGAGGGCACATAGGCCCTCTATGGTTGTTGGTTATTTCAAGAAACCAAGCTCTCGCATTAGGTCGCCCATCTGTTTTTCTTGATCTTCTAGGAAGGCGTAAAAATCTTTGTCAGCTTTGTAGTTGTCGATCCAACCGTTACGGTCACGAACCACTTGCCACTCATCGGTTTTGTACATTTTGCCAAGCGCTACATTCCACTCGTCGATTTTTGCTTGGCTTGTACCCGGTGCCGCAAAGAAACCACGCCAGTTAGCAAATACTGTCTCGTTGCCGTATTCAGTCAGTGTTGGGATGTTAGGCGCAGCGTCAAGACGCTTTGGAGCCGTCACAGCAAGCACTTTTACTTGGCCAGACTTAGACATCTCTAGTACTTCACCAAGGCCCGTTGAAAGCAGCTGTGTTTCGCCAGAAAGCAGTGCCGCCATCGCTTTACCGCCAGCATCGTAGGCAATGTAACGTACTTTCTTCGCATCAAAACCTTCGCCTTTGAACGCTGCCGCAACCACAAGGTGATCCATGCTGCCACGGGCTGAACCGCCAGCAATTTTCACTTTACGTGGGTTGGTTTCGAACTCTTTAACGACGTCCTCCCAAGTGTCGTATTTAGAATCCGCAGACGCGACAATTGCACCGTAATCGGCAATGGTTGCTGCTACCGGAGTTAGGTCACGGAAAGATTGAGGGAAGATACCTGTTAGTGAACGAACAACGATAGGCGTTGAGTTCACCATTAGCGTGTCTTCTTGGCGTTGTGCCGTTTCGATTAGGTGAGCAATCGCTTTACCGCCACCGCCACCAGACAGGTTTTGGAAAGAGACATTTTCTACGATGTCTGATTTCACCAAAACATCACCCGTACCACGAGCTGTCATATCCCAACCACCACCAGCGCCGCCAGGGATTAGGAAGTGGATTTTTTCTACGTCAGCAGCAAAAGTGTTGAAAGAAAAGGTTGCTGCGATGATAGAAGCCGCAAGAGTAGGTTTCAGTGCCTTGAACATGGTTCACGTTCCTTATGTAGGGGATCTCTTCAATGGAGAGAAACTTATGTTTTATTTCCAGCTACTAAACAGATGAGTAGGATATTGCTTAGCAGATGAAGCTAAAGTTAACGGTGTGTTAATGAAATGTCTGTAATGCGGCGATATTGAGAATAAAGAACATTGGATTAATATTGTTCATAAAGTTCACGGTAACGTGTTTTTGTCCATTTACTGTTGAATGATATCTGGATTCTAAAATCGTAGTTATTGTCTCAGAATGATTGAATTCATTGACAAAGGTTGGATTTAACTAGCGTTTTCTACTCGAGTGCATTGGTTGTTGGTCTATATTGTTAGATGTGACTACGATAACTATTTCTGCAAAAGAGTCAGGTGTATAGAGGTGTTAGATTTTAGATGTGGAATAATGAGTTACTATAGTTGATATGCAACTTAAGCGGTATTGATTGCGCTAGGCTGTTAACTTTGGAGTTGGCGATTATTCAAGGATGAAATAATGGCATTAAAAAAAATTTCGTTACGCTTTACCGTTGGAACAATGTTCATACTCGCGACTGTGCTAACGGCTGTGGTTGCGGTCTCTCTTCAATACTACTTCAGTAAAAAAATGGCGACGGAGAATACTCTGTCAAAGTTGACGATGGTATCTCATGACCTGAGTGATTATATCGGCGCGATTGACTCTGACGCAGCCAACACCGCGCGTTTACTTGCTACAGTGAAACGATCTATCAGTAACAAAATATCGAAAGAAGAGTCGCGTAGTATTCTTTCTGAAGCCATTAAAGATAACCCTCTCTTTTATAGTATTTACATTGGCTCATCCGATGAAAATTTCTTCCAAATTATTAACCTAGAATCTGCCCCTGTCGTTAGAGAAAAAATAGGAGCACAACAAACGGATCGTTGGGTTGTGGTTGAGATTCAAAATATAGGGCAGGAGCGAGTCCGGACAACGAAATACTTTGACCAAGAGTTTTCCCTCAGAAGCTCAACTACGGAGCAGGCCAACTACTTTCCAACGACCAGGCCTTGGTATGTTGCTGCCAATGTTCTGTCGGTCGAAAAAACTCAGCCATATCTTTTTCAGCATTTACAAATTACCGGACAAACTTATTCTTTAGCGTTTGAGTCGAAAATCGAATCTGAAATTCAACATGTGATTGGTATTGATATTGTGCTGTCTTCTTTGGCTAACAAATTATCAGGTACGGCGCTTGGATTAGCAGAAGATAGTAAGGTTGAGTCTTTCTTATATTCGAAATCGGGTAACATTATTGCGTCTAACCTCAAGGTTAATAATCAGGAATCGGAGTTTGATGTATCAAAACTGATGCTATCATCTGAGCAAAAAGCCTTGGTTAATGATACTCCTCCGCTTTTAGTGTCTAATCAAAATGATTGGGGGCCGATGGACTTTTCAGTGGCGGGAAGACCAGACGGCTATGCGATAGACCTTCTCAAAATGATTGGTGGTATGACTGGGATCAGGTTTGAATTTGTGAATGGTTTTTCTTGGGGAGAGCTTGTTAATAAGTTTCAAGAAGGAACTATAGATGGGCTGCAATCGGTGCAAAATTATAAAAATAATGGCATAAGCGGCCTCTACACCACTCCAATCTATGATTTACCGTTTGCTATCGTGACCAGAGAAGACGCGAAGATTATTACTAATTATGCCGAGCTTGAGGATAAAAAAGTGGCCATTTTATCTGGGTGGTCAATTATTCCTAAGCTAAGGGAAGACTTTCCGAATATTGATTTAGTTGAGTTTGAAAACCTAGAGTCCGCATTTGATTCAATTGAAAGCGGAGAGAACTTTGCTTTCTTAGAAGCTGAACCCGTACTCTCGTTTGCATTAGATAGGTTTTTCCAACCAGGCCTTGTTGTAAATGGGGCTCTAGAAGATCTAAAACAGAACTACTCAAATCAATTCCATTTGGTGTTGCAGAGCAAGCATAAGCAATTGCTTCCAATTATTGACAAAGCTATCGGCAGGTTAAGTGATGAACAACTTGATACCTTAGCGAAAAAGTGGCTCCATGATACCGGCTTTAATACGAATACGACGGTTCCTTATATTGAACTTTATGATTTGACTAAGGAAGCAACGGTTGAAGGCAGTATGGTAAGGGTAGAGTTGAATGGCGAGATCAAGCATCTCTATTTAAAGAAAATAGACACGGGCGAACACTACTCTGAATATTTTGCGGTATTGATTCCCGAATCTGAAATCTTTAGTACAGTCAATAAACGTCTAGCAACCTCTGTTGGTATAACGATGTTACTGATGAGTTTGACGTTGCCTATTGCTTGGGGTTTTGGTGCACCGATAGTGCGTCCTATTCGTCAATTAGAGGAAGAGACTCATAAGATCAAGATGCGAGATTATGATAGTGTCGAGCTTGTTGACACTCGAATCAAAGAAGTATGGGAGCTGTCTGTGGCAGTGAAAGGCATGGCGGCAGAGATTAAGCAGCATGAACAGACACAAGAGGCGTTTGTGGAGTCGTTTATCAAGCTTATCGCCCAAGCTATCGATGATAAATCTGCTTATACGGCAGGGCACTGTAATCGTGTACCAAAACTCGGCTTGATGTTGGCTGATGCAGTTGAGAAATCACAGTCCGATCATTTCAAAGATTTTGAGTTTAAAAATGATGATGAACGTCGTGAATTCAGAATTGCGGCTTGGCTTCACGATTGTGGCAAGATCACGATACCCGAACACATCGTCGATAAAGGTACGAAGCTAGAAGCGAACTACAACCGAATTCACGAGGTGAGAACTCGATTTGAAGTACTTTGGCGTGATGCGGAAATCACCGCTTTGAGAAAGCAACTTGAAGGTACGCTATCAACGCAGCAAATTGCAGATGAGTTTGCGACAACCAAACAACAGCTACAAGATGACTTTACTTTTATCGCGACATCGAACGTTGGTGGTGAATTCATGAGTGAAGACAAAGTCGCTCGTATTCACGCGATAGCTGAGACGACTTGGACGCGTAACTTTGATGATCAACTTGGTTTATCACCGATAGAAGCGTTGAACCGAGAACCGAGTGCAAGTTTACCAGCGACAGAGCCACTGTTAAGTGATAAACCTGAACATATAGTGAGAAGAGATAGGCCGTTAGAGTTTGACCCGAAACATAAAATCAAAATGGATGTACCTGAGCACTTATATAACCTAGGCGAAGTCTACAATCTGAGTATTGCACGCGGCACGTTGACTGCAGAAGACAGATTCAAGATAAACGAGCACATGCTTGGCACGATTAAGATGCTTGAGAATCTGCCATTCCCGAAAGAGCTAAGCCGTGTTCCTCGCTATGCTTCGACGCATCATGAAACACTCAAAGGTACGGGATATCCAAGGAAGCTGACTGGTGATGACCTTTCAATCCCAGAACGTATTCTGGTGATCTCCGATATTTTTGAGGCGTTAACTGCTGCGGATAGGCCTTATAAGAAGGCGAAGCCAATCAGTGTTGCTGTCGACATCATGTACAAAATGGCGTTGGACGAGCATCTCGATATCGAACTGTTTAGATTGTTCTTAACCAGCGGTACTCACCTGCGTTATGCAGAAGAGTATCTCAAACCGGAACAAATTGATTTCGTTGATATCAACAAATACCTAGAAGTTACTCGTCAGATAGCTTGATTAAAGGTTGGCTTGTTAGAACGGGTTCGATGAATGAAAGGCGCACATGAGTGCGCCTTTTTTATATCTGTTTATCGGTGAGCTGGTGGATAGATACGAAGGGGGCTGCTTTTGACAAGTTTCGGCTATAAGTTGTCGACACATCGATTTCTAATAATTGTAGGGTAAGTAAGGGTTTGTTGAGCCTCTCCTAGGTTAATTCATTTATTAACAGTTGGTTAAGTCATTATTTGCGTGTTTTCTAACAAACTTTATCGTCTATAAAAAACACTACCTTAGTCTAAATTGTCGACAATCTACTTGATTGTCGACAATCCGATCGTGTATTTTATGTTCATGTTATGGAATTGTTGACAATTAAGGTTCAGCAAATAGAAGTGAGCAGCTGAATATGAATACTGCGATAAAAGATCTAAGCTTAAATGCAAACACGAAAACACGTGTTAGCGATAAAGAGAACACTAAATCAGAAAATCTCACTGAGTATCTCGTTGAGGCGATTGTTAACGGTGAATTAGCACCGGGCAGTAAGATCTCGGAGCCTGAACTGGCTAAACGCTTCGAGGTAAGTCGAGGTCCATTACGTGAAGCGATAATGCGTGTGGAAGGGCTAGGGCTTATTGAGCGAATTCCTCATGTCGGCGCTCGAGTTATTACTTTTTCTGCAGAGAAACTGCTAGAGCTTTACGCGGTGCGAGAGGCATTGGAAGGCATGGCGGCTCGCCTAGCAGCGCGACATATCACACAAGAAGAGCTTATCGGGCTTGAAGGCTTATTGTCGACACATTCTAAACATATCGATGAAGTCGAAGGTTCATCTTACTTCCATCAACATGGGGATTTCGATTTTCATTACCGCATTATCAAAGCGAGTCGTAACAGCAAATTGATCTCTCTGTTGTGTGACGAGCTTTATCACCTATTACGCATGTACCGCTATCAATCGCCTAGGGCTCAGTCTCGACCAAAAGAGGCGCTCGATGAACACAAATACATCCTACAAGCGATTCGTAATCGCGATGAAGAGCTAGCAGAAATGCTAATGCGACGACACATCTCGGGCAGTCGATTGCTGATAGAACAACAAATTCAATCCAAAGATCTTGATTAACTGGCGATTGGTATTTGCCAGCGGTTCTTCGCTGGCGAGAGCTAAACATCAGTAGTCATAAAGATTAGAAATTAACAATTAACAAGGAGCGTCATTATGAAGTTATCAGCAGGAGCTAAGTTCCGACAAGCTGTGCAAGACAACGATCCATTGCAGATTGTCGGCACGGTGAATCCGTATTGCGCGATGATGGCAAAGAACTTGGGGCATCAGGCGATCTATTTGTCTGGTGGAGGTATCGCCAATGCGTCTTACGGTTTGCCTGATTTAGGTATCACCACATTGAACGATGTGTTGGTAGATGTTGAACGTATTACCAACGCGTGTGATCTGCCATTGCTGGTGGATATCGATACGGGATTTGGTGGCGCATTCAATATTGCACGTACGATTCGCGCTATGGAGAAGGCAGGCGCAGCAGCAATCCATATGGAAGACCAAGTGGCCCAGAAACGCTGTGGTCATCGACCAAATAAAGCGATTGTAAGTCAGCAAGAGATGGTCGATAGAGTCAAAGCGGCAACCGATGCTAGAACCGATGAAAGCTTTGTGATTATGGCACGTACGGATGCATTGGCGGTTGAAGGCATTGATAGCGCAATTGAGCGAGCGATAGCTTGTGTTGAAGCGGGCGCAGACATGATCTTCCCTGAGGCGATGAATCAACTCGATCAATACGTGAAGTTCTCGGCAGCGCTGAAATCAGCAACGGGCAAGCACGTGCCTATTCTTGCGAACATCACTGAATTTGGCCAAACACCACTCTACAGCTGTAACGAGTTAGCCCAATCAAGTGTCGACATGGTGCTTTATCCATTGAGTGCGTTCCGTGCGATGAACAAAGCGGCGGAGAATGTTTACAAACACTTGTTAGTTGAAGGTAATCAAGAAGCTTTGTTGGATTCAATGCAAACCCGTAAAGAGCTTTACGAACACCTGAATTACCACGACTACGAGAACAAGCTTGATCAGTTGTTTTCAAGCGAAGGGTAAACCGGTTTCAATTAATCAAAAATCAACTTAATCCAATAACGTGAAATGGTTAGTCGCCATATCCAGTACCGATGATAAAGATCATCGGATACATAAACAGGCAGCACCAAAGAGTGCAGGCGACTAACACAGAAAAGGAGTTCACCATGTCTGTATCTTTGAGTGATAAAGCAGCTGTCGATAAGGCTTCAACAGAAAATCTACAACAAAGCGAAAAAACAGCAAGCAACTCAGCCAGCGCACCTGCCATCGGTGGTGCTGGTCTGCGTGGCCAGAGTGCGGGAACCACGGCGCTATGTACGGTAGGCCAGTCAGGAACGGGTTTGACCTACCGTGGCTATGACATAACCGACCTTGCTAATCATGCTCAGTTCGAAGAAGTGGCGCATCTGTTACTAAGAGGTCATTTGCCCAGTGAAAAAGAGTTAGACGATTACAAAACGTTGTTGATTGGTTTGCGCGGCTTGCCTCAACCTTTGAAAGCAGCACTAGAGCTTATCCCTGTAGACGCTCATCCAATGGATGTGATGAGAACGGGTTGTTCAATGCTAGGTAATCTAGAGCAAGAGTCAGATTTTTCTGAGCAACTGTCTGCGACTGAGCGAATGCTTGTGCTTTTCCCTGCGATTATTTGTTACTGGTACCGCTTTAGTCATGATGGCGTGCGCATTGACACTGAAGATCAAAGCGAAGCATGTCTGGGTGGCTACTTCTTGAAAATGCTAACAGACAAAACTCCAAGTAAACTTCATAAGAAGGTGATGCATTGCTCGCTCACCCTATACGCGGAACACGAGTTTAATGCTTCAACCTTTGCCGCTCGTGTGTGTGCATCAACCCTGTCTGATATCCATTCGTGTGTCACCGCAGCGATTGGTACGTTGAGAGGCCCTTTACATGGAGGTGCGAATGAAGCGGCGATGGAAATGATCCAAGATTGGCAAACCGCTGATGAAGCAGAAACTAACATCATGCAGATGCTTGCTAACAAAGACAAAATCATGGGCTTCGGTCATGCCGTTTATCGTGAAAGCGACCCGCGAAATGCGCTAATCAAGCGTTGGTCAAAAGAGTTAGCTCAAGAAGTGGGAGATAAGCAGCTTTACGCCGTTTCTGAGCGTGTTGAAGCGGTAATGAAGCGCGAGAAAGGCTTGTTCTGTAATGCTGACTTCTTCCATGCGTCGGCTTATCACTTCATGGACATCCCAACCAAATTGTTTACTCCTATCTTCGTGATGAGCCGCCTTACGGGTTGGACGGCGCACGTGTTCGAACAGAGAGAAAATAATCGCATCATTCGTCCAAGTGCAGACTACACCGGCCCAGAGCATCAAGACTGGCTACCAATCCACTTACGTTAGTTCTCTATATCGAGCCGACTTATGTCTTGAGGTGACTTCCGTCTTCATATGACAAGGCCTCAAGAACCAACGAATAGAATTTAACAGATAATGGTGGATGTATGTCTGATGTAAAACTTGAAAGAAACCAAGAGCTTGATGAAAACAAGTATCGAAAGGTTTTACCGGGAACGGGTTTAGAATATTTCGACGCTTGCGAAGCGGTAGAAGCAATATCCCCGGGCGCTTATAAAACCTTGCCTTATACGTCGCGAGTGTTGGCAGAGCAATTAGTAAGACGCTGTGATCCTGAAACCCTTGAAGACAGCTTAAAACAGATCATTGAACGCAAGAGCGACTTAGATTTTCCTTGGTATCCTGCGCGAGTGGTGTGTCATGACATTCTAGGTCAGACCGCTTTAGTTGATTTAGCTGGCTTACGCGATGCAATTGCCGACCAAGGCGGAGACCCTGCCAAGGTGAACCCAGTGGTCGAAACTCAACTGATTGTTGATCACTCTTTGGCAGTAGAACATGCCGGGTTTGATAACGAAGCATTTGATAAAAACCGCGCGATTGAAGAGCGCAGAAACGAAGACCGTTTTCACTTTATCGAATGGTGTAAAACCGCGTTTAAAAACGTGAGTGTGATTCCTGCGGGTAATGGAATTATGCACCAGATTAACTTGGAGAAAATGTCTCCAGTGATTCAATCTAAAGAAGGCATCGCGTTTCCTGATACCTGTGTCGGCACCGACAGTCATACTCCTCATGTTGACGCTCTGGGTGTTATTGCAATTGGTGTGGGCGGCTTGGAAGCTGAGACAGTGATGCTCGGTCGTCCGTCAATGATGCGTTTGCCTGATATTGTCGGCGTTAAACTAACGGGTCAACGACAAGAAGGGATCACCGCAACGGATATTGTGCTTGCGATTACTGAGTTCCTTCGCAATGAGAGAGTGGTCTCAAGCTATTTGGAATTCTTCGGTGAAGGGGCTCGTGCTCTGACTATTGGTGACCGCGCAACGATATCTAACATGACGCCAGAATATGGTGCGACAGCGGGTATGTTCTATATCGATGAGCAGACTATTCAATACCTGAAACTCACTGGTCGAGAGCCTGAGCAGGTTGAACTAGTTGAACGCTACGCCAAGCAAACCGGGCTATGGGCTGACGATCTCGATTCTGCTCAATATGAGCGTGTACTTGAGTTTGACTTATCGAAGGTTGAGCGCAATCTTGCAGGGCCGTCTAACCCTCATCGCCGTTTGCCAACCAGAGAGCTGGCTGAACAAGGTATCAGTCAAACATCTTGGAAAGAGCAGCATGCTAAGCAGTACAGGGATGATCAGATGCCTGATGGTGCCGTAATCATCGCAGCGATTACCTCTTGTACTAACACCAGTAATCCAAGAAATGTGGTCGCCGCAGCATTGGTGGCTAAGAAAGCCAATCAACTTGGATTAGTTCGTAAGCCGTGGGTGAAAACATCATTTGCGCCGGGCTCTAAAGTTGCCAAGCTCTATCTTGAGTCGGCAGGTTTGCTACCTGAGCTGGAAAAGCTAGGCTTCGGTATCGTCGGCTATGCGTGTACTACCTGTAATGGTATGAGCGGAGCCCTAGATCCTGCTATCCAACAAGAGATCATCGACCGCGACCTGTATTCAACCGCTGTGTTGTCAGGGAATCGAAACTTTGATGGTCGAATCCATCCCTATGCCAAACAAGCGTATTTAGCCTCACCGCCATTGGTGGTTGCTTACGCGTTGGCTGGCACGATTCGCTTTGATATCGAGAAAGACAGCTTAGGCACCGACAACAATGGTAAGCCAATCTACTTAAGTGATTTATGGCCGAGTGATGCCGAGATCGATGCCGTTGTCGGTGAGCACGTTAAGCCTCAGCAATTCCAACAGATCTACGTAAAAATGTTCCAGCCAGACGAGGAGCAGGTGACGACTGAACCGCTTTATGACTGGCGACCTCAAAGTACCTATATCCGAAGACCACCTTATTGGGAAGGTGCTCTTGCGGGAGAACGAAGCCTATCTGGTATGAGACCTTTAGCTATTCTGGGTGACAATATCACTACAGATCACTTATCCCCTTCAAATGCGATTCTCGCTTCGAGCGCTGCGGGGGAATACCTCACCAAAATGGAAGTGCCGGAAGAGGATTTTAACTCTTACGCGACCCATCGAGGTGATCACTTAACCGCGCAACGAGCAACATTCGCCAACCCTACGCTGTATAACGAAATGGTTAAGGACGCTGGAGAAGTCGTGCAAGGTTCACTAGCAAGAGTTGAACCCGAAGGTCAAGTTACGCGAATGTGGGAAGCGATAGAAACCTACATGAACCGTAAACAGCCTTTGATTGTCGTGGCGGGTGCCGATTATGGACAAGGTTCATCACGTGACTGGGCAGCCAAAGGTGTGCGCTTAGCGGGTGTTGAAGTAATTGTGGCAGAAGGGTTTGAACGAATTCACAGAACCAACTTAGTTGGCATGGGCGTGTTGCCTTTGCAGTTTAAAGCGGGAACTAATCGCAACACCTTGCAACTCGACGGTACCGAGTTTTACGACGTTTACGGCGACATTGAAGCGGGTTCTGATTTGGCTCTAGTCATCACTCGTAAAAACGGTGACAAGCTGGATGTTCCTGTGACCTGCCGACTAGACACGGCAGACGAAGTGAATGTGTACAGCGCTGGTGGCGTATTGCAACGTTTCGCTAAAGACTTTCTCGCACAGTAGGAGCTTATGATGACAAATAAACAGATAAAAGTACCTGCTACCTACATGCGGGGCGGAACAAGCAAAGGTGTCTTTTTCAACTTAAGTGACTTACCTGAAGCTGCTCAAGTTGCCGGAGAAGCTCGAGACGCATTACTTCTGCGCGTGATTGGTAGTCCAGATCCTTATGGCAAACAAACCGATGGTATGGGTGGTGCAACATCCAGTACCAGTAAAACCGTGATTGTTTCGAAAAGTAGTAAAGCCGATCACGATGTTGACTACCTATTCGGCCAAGTTGCCATTGATAAGCCGTTTGTGGACTGGAGCGGTAACTGCGGCAATCTGTCTGCTGCAGTGGGCCCATTTGCTATTCATAGTGGCCTAGTCGACTCGAATCGTATTCCAGAAAACGGTGTGGTCGAGGTGCGAGTATGGCAAGTGAACATAGAGAAAACCATTATTGTTCATGTACCTATCGCTGGTGGCGAAGTTCAAGAGTTAGGTGATTTTGAACTCGACGGTGTGACTTTCCCCGCCGCTGAGATCCAAGTTGATTTCCTAGACCCCGCCGATGCGAGTGGCTCTATGTTCCCAACAGGGAATGTTGTCGATTTTTTAGATGTTCCCGATCTGGGTTGCATCAAAGCGACATACATTAATGCTGGGATACCCACCATTTTTGTTGATGCTGAATCGGTTGGCTACCAAGGCACTGAACTTCAATCAGATATCAATAGTGATACCAAAGCCTTGGCTCTGTTTGAATCCATACGAGCACATGGTGCAGTAGCAATGGGTCTTATTGATTCTTTAGAACAAGCTGAATCACGTCAACATACACCTAAAGTCGCGTTTGTTGCTAAGCCTCAAGCGTACCAAGCTTCCAGTGGTAAATCGGTTGCTGTCGAAGATACTGACCTTCTGGTGCGTGCTTTGTCTATGGGGCAACTGCACCATGCCATGATGGGTACGGCTGCGGTTGCTATTGCTTCAGCGGCAAGTGTTCCTGGCACGCTAGTGAATTTAGCGGCGGGAGGAGGCTCTCGTGACTTTGTGACTTTTGGGCACCCATCAGGAACATTGAAGGTAGGTGCTAAAGCGCTGCAGGCCGAAAGTGGGTGGAAAATAGAGAGGGCGATTATGAGTCGTAGTGCCCGAGTGATCATGGAAGGTGCCATTCGTGTGCCTTTTCCCAAGTAAAGCGATTGTCGTGAACGGTTAAATGTTCACGAATACAACGCTGAGAAAAGAGTGCACCCAAGTGAAACTGTTAAAAGCTAGTCGCTTGGACTAATGGATAAATCATGGAGGAGGCACTATGTCTGCTACGAATCGAATGACTAGAAAAACAGATTACATCACCGAGTATCAATGGGCGAGGGAAGACCCAAATTCGTTTTGGGAAACACAATCACAAGCGATAGATTGGTTTGAACCACCAAAAACGATATTACAAACTGACGATAACGGAATTGAGCGTTGGTTTCCTGATGGGGTGATGAACACCTGCTGGCTCGCGCTGGATTATCATTGTGAAAATGGGCGAGGTGACAATACCGCACTGATTTACGACTCTCCAGTTACAGGAACTCAATCCTCGTACACTTACAATCAATTGCGTAACCAAGTGGCTAAAGTCGCTGGTATGTTAGCCACGCAAGGCGTTACCAAAGGTGATCGTGTGGTGATCTACATGCCAATGATTCCTGAAGCGGCGATGGCAATGTTGGCCTGTGCACGACTAGGTGCGGTGCATTCGGTGGTGTTTGGTGGTTTTGCCCCTCATGAGCTTGCCGTTCGAATTGAAGATGCCGAGCCCAAGGTGTTGATTACTGCATCCTGCGGTGTCGAGATAAATAAAGTCCTGCCATATAAGCCGATGGTCGATCGCGCGATCATGGACAGCCGATGGAAGCCTGAGAAAGTGGTGGTATTCCAAAGAGAGCAGTCACTAGCCGAATTGAACAACGAACGCGATGTACTCTGGCAACAAGCCGTTGAGGATGCTTTGCCTCACGTATGTGTGCCTGTTCTAGCGACTGACCCACTATATATCTTGTATACATCAGGGACGACGGGTAAGCCAAAAGGCGTGGTGCGCGATAATGGTGGTCATGCGGTCGCGATGAAATACTCGATGAGCACTATCTACGATATGCCGCAAGATGGTGTGTTTTGGGCGGCTTCTGATGTCGGCTGGGTAGTGGGGCATTCCTATATTGTGTATGCGCCATTGATTCATGGTTGCACAACCATCTTGTTTGAAGGAAAGCCAGTCAGAACGCCAGATCCGGGGGCATTCTGGCGTGTGTGTGAAGAGTACAACGTCGATGTGTTATTTTCTGCGCCAACGGCATTTAGAGCTATCAAGAAAGAAGATCCTGAAGGCGAGTTACTCACCAAGTATGACTTATCATCGCTCAAGTCGATTTTTATGGCGGGAGAGCGTTTGGACCCGCCAACATTGGATTGGGTTGAGTCTCATACCAATAAACCGGTTATTGACCACTGGTGGCAAACCGAAACGGGTTGGGCTATTTCTGCCAATCCGACAGGGCTGGAATCTTTACCTGTAAAAGCGGGTTCTTCAACCAAACCTGTTCCGGGTTACCAAGTGGAGATCCTCAATGAGTTGGGTGAAATCGCACAAACGAATCAACAAGGGTTTGTGGCACTCAAACGACCATTGCCGCCTGGTTGTTTACCCACGGTATGGCGCAATCATGATCGGTTTGAATCCGGCTATTTGAGTCAGTTCCCGGGCTATTATGTTTCTGGGGACGGTGGCTATCTTGATGAAGATGGGTATCTATTTATCATGGGCCGTATCGACGATGTGATAAACGTAGCGGGACACCGTCTGTCGACTGGAGAAATGGAAGAGATCGTGGGTGGTCACCCAGCCATTGCAGAATGTGCGGTAGTCGGGATTCACGATGACTTGAAAGGACAACTTCCTTTAGGTCTAGTTGTGTTAAAAGATGGCGTAAAAGTCGATGGCATTGAGTTGCAAAGGGAATTGGTTGGCAAGGTTCGTAATGAGATCGGCGCGGTAGCTTGTTTTAAGCAAGCCTTGGTTGTTGAGAGGTTACCTAAGACACGCTCAGGTAAGATCTTACGTAGAACGATCCGGCAGATCGCAGAAGGTGAACAATATGTGGTGCCTTCAACTATTGACGACCCTACCAGCTTAACTGAAATTGCTGAAAAGCTCGGCAAATAGACGTCGCAGTTTAGGTAATCTCACCTTCGGCTTGTTGATTTATACATAATCCGGCGTGATGGTTTACCTAAACGCTACTTTATTCATCCGCTTATCCATTGCGTTTACTATGACCTCATTATGAATCCCACATATTGAGGTCTTTTTATGCGAGCTTACTTTTTGTTGATTGCTTTATTGGTCAGTGGTGCTGCTAGTGCCAGTATTTCAAAGGATGAAGCGAGTAGAGCGTTGTTAGAACCTTTGAGTCATCCCAAGGTATTTAAATGTGTATCAAAGACTGGCGTCGATCTCTATCAAGCGGTTTTTGATATTGGTGTGGGATATGAAGCCGACCCTATTACCTCGAAGATGATCGTTAATTCAAGGAAAGGCCGCTACGAATATCAAATCTTAGGCGCAGCAAGGTCTGAAAGAGCTGGTGAAATTGTCGTGTTAACTCGCCATGTGGGAGACGGTGTTAAAGTTGCGGCTATGATTGATGACGAAAATGGCAAGATACTGGGGATCGGCGACAAAAATCATTATCGAGATTGTGGTGTTAGGCCACCACCTAGCGTAGCAAACATGCAAAACTTTTGGTCTAAAGGCTAAGAGATATGTGAAAGGCAAGAATTATAGAGAAAGCGCGATTGAGGCGACCTTATTGGTCGCCTTTTTTGTTGGTGAGGATAAAGCGAGCTCAAAGCTATATATCATTAATCAGTAATGCGATGGCTGAATAATACATAGCTGAACATGATGTATCGTCTAAACGTGGCTTTATTTATCTCATTAACGGCTCTGCTTAAGATGGTTCTACTCAAAACGAAGAACTAAGCGAGACTCCTATGAAATTCACTAAACCTTTTCTTTTAGCGACACTGATTGTGACTCTTTCTGGTTGCGCATCACCAGCAATGGATAACGAAAATGAGAATGCCGCACGTAATCGTGGTGCGGTAGGTGGTGCTTTATTAGGAGCAACAGCCGGCGCTCTAACTGGAGATGCGAGTTTAGCCGTTAAGGGCGCTGCATTAGGTGGTGTGACCGGTGGTGTTGCGGGTTCAATGAAAGATACGGACGATGCAAGAAACGCACAACGAACCCAAGTTACTGCTGATGGTCTAGCGCAAGACAATCGCACCGATGCAGAAAAGCGAGTTGCGGAAGTAGAGGCGGAAATTAAGCTTATTGAACTGGAACAACAGCTTGCTGATCTCAAAGAAGAGAAAGAAGATAACGGTGCATAAAGCTGAAGCTACAGCAAAAGCCGCAGCAAAAAACATAGCCTAGATATTCGTTTAATTGAAAATCATTCAAACAGAATGGCCACGTAATGTGGCCGTTTTTGTATCTAAAATACACACTTCAAACAATGAATTAATTCAATAACTTGTATAGATACTCACGCCAAGTAAACTAGACTCAGTTTAGATATTAATTTGGTTTGAGAAGCGCAATAGTCATGAATGTCATCTTAAGGGCTGCAAAGCATACGGATTTGGAACAACTTAACGAGTTAATGTTCGATCTCCACCATCACCACCACCTTGCTAGCCCAGAGCACTTTAAAACGGCAGAAGAGATTGAGCAGGAAAAAAGCATTGCACGATACTTGGATGACCCTGAATGTTTGGTTTATGTGGCATTAAAAGGAGAGCTCATTGTTGGCTTTATCTCTGGGCATTTTTGTGAGCTTATCTCAACGGTGAGTAAACCGGTGCCGATGGGGAGTGTCGATGAACTGTTTGTCTTGCCTGATTATCGAAAAGAATCGATTGCTGAAAAGTTGTTTAGCAAAGTTGAAGCGACTTTTGATGATTATGGGGTTGAACAAGTCTTTGTAGAGGTTTGGGACTTTAATTCACCTGCCAAGGACTTCTATCAAAAAATGGGGTTCACACCTCACATTCAATGGATGAGGAAGGCTTTGCACAAAACGTAGACAGCGATTTTGTGTGGCTTTGATTACAATAGTTCAACTGCAACAGCAGTCTTCAATATTCTTCTATTATTTTTTAGGTAAACTCGTTGGTTATTCGATATTTATTAGTTTTCATACTGTCTCTTTTGAGTACTACTTCCGCTTGGACAAACGACACTTTGCCCGATCATATCGCGGGCGCCTTGTGTGTAGTACGTGCTGATAACCAAATCG
The DNA here is from genome assembly GCF_041471785.1 of Vibrio sp. 10N.261.51.C6. NCBI lineage: Bacteria > Pseudomonadati > Pseudomonadota > Gammaproteobacteria > Vibrionales > Vibrionaceae > Vibrio > Vibrio sp. 10N.261.51.C6. The sequence continues at coordinate 33,597 of NZ_JBFRPB010000034.1, forward strand.
TGTTGGTTGATGAGTTGATCACCGGTCAATTGTCTCTACCGGGAGGCACTGTTGTTTCAGGTGAGCCGCCAGCCGTCGCGGCGCAACGTGAAACGTGGGAAGAGGCTGGTTTGTCGGTAACGGTCGGTGATGTGCTAGGTTATACCGACAGTGCCGTCGTGTTTGATTGTATTTCTGACTCTGAAGTGATCAGTTACAAGGCTCGAAATGAGTTAGGTGGCTTTGAGCTGCCGATTTGGTTTGCTCCTCATTATGGCGTGGAAGTCAGCCGAGCGATGTTACTTCCTCCTACTGAATTGCAAGATCACCAATACCGCTACCCAGAGCAATGGTCTGAGATTAACGAGCTGTTTTTATCTGCGACAGATCAACCGGTGACGTATGTGACTGAGCTGGTGGGCGCGGCACCCAAAGTCCATCAAGTTGAATTAAATTGGATTGTGTCACTTCAAAACACGTTCGATAAGATGCCAAGCGTATTTGCGAATACTGTGCTTTTTACTGACTTGTTGGCCAAGCCATGGGTCTTCATTGTGATATTGCCGTTAATTGCTTGGTACTTTGGCCGTAACTTCGCGTTGAAGTTTGGCTTCACTTTGATCTCGGTGACACTACTTACTTTAATCGCGCACCAAGGTTTTGGTTTTCCACGTCCACACGCTTACATGCCAACATTGAAACTGGTGATGAGCAGTGGGTATAGTTTTCCAAGTCTGTTGGCTGCCTTGTGGGTCAGTTTAACCTTGTTAGTCTTTTGGAAACTAAAGCGCCTCTTGGAGCAAAAAGCCATTCTGGTAGTGCTCGCTGGCCTGCTGTGGATCATGCTATTTAAGTCTTATTCAGGTAGTGCGTTTTTTAGTGATGTATTAATGGGTGGCGTATTAGGCGCTTTAACGACGTGGCATATCGTGAGATTAGACGCGAAACCGGATGTTGATATTAGCGCCTTATTGAGTTCTAAAGGTGTTTGGTGGGCATTGTGCTTACTGTCGATTGTTCTGACGGTGATATGGCCACTGCCAACATTCTCATTCTGGGTGGCGATTTTGATGACGATTGCATGCCTAGTGACGTTAACAGACTCGAAACCTTTGGTTGGTCAGTTCTCATTCAAGATCGTTCTTGGAGTGATGGCGATGTTGTTAGCGGGAAATCTGCTGATTAGCTGGGCTGGAAGCTTTGTCTCTTTCAGCGGTATTGCTTCATTTATTGTTGAAACGTTACGTTTCCCAATCTTGATTCTGTTTGGTGTGGTGGCATTTCGTCTGCCATGGAAAAGAGAGTAAGCGACTCGACTAACACAAAATCAAAAAGGCTGTGCAGTGCACAGCCTTTGTCATTTCTGAAACAAGCAAAAAGTAATTCTTATTAGAACCTGTTGAGCGTTTATGAGTTGAAGATAAACTTCTCAATCGCGACCGCTACACCATGGTCGTCGTTGCTAGCTGTGATGTGATCCGCCAGTTTCTTGGTTTCTTCCATTGCGTTTTCCATTGCAATGCCAAGGCCTGCGTATTCAAGCATATGGTGATCGTTTTCAGCATCACCCATGCAGATGACTTCTTCCGCTTTAATGCCTAAGTGTTTCGCTATCGCTTCAATACCGACACCCTTGTTTGATTTCGGGTTTAGGAACTCTAAGAAGAATGGTGCACTTTGTACGATAGTAAACTGAGTCTTAAGCTCTTGTGGCAACTTACCGATGATTTCAGTCAGCTTGCTTGGTTCAGCGACAATCATAGTTTTGATGATTTCGTGGTCATCTTCTAGTTGAGAAAAGTCGAACTCGGTTATATCTAAGCAATTAATACGCGCTTCAATACCAGTGTACTCATTGTTCTCAGGTGTGATTAAGCCGTGGATCTTGCTGAAAGCATGGACATAACCACCAAGCTGTTCAGCGAGGGCAGCAATCTCTTTTGCGGCTTTACCGTTGCTGATCTCACTGTGAATGATCTCTTTTGTCGATACGTTCTGAACCATAGAGCCGTTGTAGAAGAGTACAAAGTCATCTTCGCCGTCAATCGAAAGCTCATCTAATTTGCTTTGCATGCCTTCTAAAGGGCGACCAGAAGCGAGAACTACTTTCACACCTGCAGCTCGTGCTTTGGCGATTGCGTCTTTGTTCTCTTGAGAAATCACTTTTTCACTGTTGAGTAGTGTGCCATCCATATCAAGAGCAATCAGTTTGTACATGTTGTTCCTTACTAAAAAATTAAAAGCTAACGAAATCTATGGGCGAAAGGATAAGGGAACTTGAAAGTTCAGGCTAGGGCTTTGATCAACTCATTTATCAGTACTCATTTGTTTGACCAAAAGGGGGAAGTGCTTTAAGGTCTGCGGTTGATTAATTTCATCAAATGATTGAGCTGAGGGAAAGTTGTACAAGATTAATGAAATGTTTGAAACCATTCAGGGTGAGGGCGTGTTTACTGGCGTTCCCGCTGTTTTTGTTCGTCTGCAAATTTGCCCAGTGGGCTGTTCTTGGTGTGATACCAAGCAGACCTGGGAAGCGTTGCCAGAAGAGGAAACCAGCCTTGGCGATATTATGGTTAAGACAGAAGATTCACCTACTTGGTCAGCAATCGATGCTCAAGGAATCGTGAATGAATATATCAAGCAAGGTTACACTGCTAAGCACATTGTGATTACTGGTGGTGAGCCATGCATTTATGATCTTGTTCCTCTTACTGAAGCGTTTGAGCAGCACGGTTGTCGCTGTCAGATTGAGACTAGCGGAACATCAGAAGTTAAAGCCACACCGGACACTTGGGTTACGGTGTCACCGAAAGTGGCGATGAAAGCCAAATTGGATATCCTTGATAGCGCACTCGTTCGTGCGAATGAAATCAAGCACCCTGTTGGTACAGGTAAAGATATCGAGCAACTAGATGCTCTTATTGCTAGAGCCGATGTTCCTGAAAATACAGTCATTGCACTTCAACCTATTAGCCAAAAAGAACGTGCAACGCAACTGTGTATTGATACTTGTATTGAACGTAACTGGCGTTTATCTATTCAAACTCACAAATATTTGAGCATCGCGTAGGTTGCATTTGTTTACTGGTCTAGATAAGTCGCTAGTAGAAGATTCTCGTAAGGATTTAAGATGAAAAAAGCAGTCGTAGTATTCAGTGGTGGTCAAGACTCAACAACGTGTCTTGTTCAAGCTTTAAAAGAGTATGATGAAGTTCATGCGATTACGTTTGATTATGGTCAGCGCCATAGACTCGAGATTGAAGTTGCTGAGTCATTGTCGAAAGAGCTTGGTGTGAAAGCGCACAAAGTGATGGATGTGACTCTGTTGAATGAACTGGCTATCAGCTCTTTGACTCGTGACGATATTCCTGTGTCTCATGAGCTGCAAGAGAATGGGCTGCCGAATTCATTCGTTCCTGGTCGTAATATTCTATTTCTGACTCTAGCGGGTATTTACGCTTACCAAATCGGTGCTGAAACCGTGATTACAGGTGTGTGTGAAACAGACTTTTCTGGTTACCCTGATTGTCGTAATGACTTTGTGAAGGCGATGAACTCTGCACTTGTACAAGGTATGGACAAGCAGCTTGATATCAAAACACCGCTAATGTGGTTAAACAAGGCTGAGACATGGGCGCTAGCAGACCAGTACTCAGCACTTGAACTTGTTAGAAACAAAACACTGACTTGTTACAACGGCATTGTTGGTGATGGCTGTGGCGATTGTCCGGCATGTGAACTGCGTAAAGTTGGCCTTAACGATTACCTCGGTGATCGCGAAAGCATCATGGCTGAGTTGGTTCGCAAACAGGCTGAGAATAAATAATTTCAGGTAAATCAATCGGTTCGTTATATGCATCAATAATGCAGTTTCGGCCGTTGCTTTTGGCTTGATAGAGTGCTTGGTCGAGCACTGAATACAAGTCATCAAAGTCACTTAATGCGTTTGAGGTTGCTAGATAAGCAAAACTCGCGGTCACATTAAGTGACTTTTTGCTTTCTGATAAAAAGACAGTGCTTGAAATGGCGTAGTGCAACTCTTCAACGCGTTCTCGTACCTCTGCTGGTGGGGTATCGGTTAACATGATGACAAATTCTTCACCCCCTAAGCGACCAAACAATTCACCATTCACTAAGTGTTTTCTAATTTGATCACTAATATGGACCAGTGCCCGATCACCAGTAGGGTGCCCATGCTCATCATTAATCTTCTTAAACTTATCTAGATCGAGCAGCACGAGCACATGCTGTTTGTCCGTCCCTTTACAGCGTTTCACTCTTTTGATTCTTCGAATTATCTCAGTTCGGCTATATGCTTTCGTTAAGCCATCAATTGCTGCTTTTGCGCGAACCGTTTTGTTTATCAATACCGTGAAGCTTGCAGCGCAAAGCAACAGAATAACAACGATGTTGTACATCCATCTTTGATGTTCCATTTTTTCAATTTGAACGCGGTCGAGTTTCGTCTGATGTGTCAGGAAAGAGCTTTCTAGTTCTTGTTCATATTTGGCGTGCGTCAGGCCGAGCGCTTCGAGTGCGAGTCGATTGTCGATATCTCTAGCTTCCATTTGTATTGACGAGTATCGCTGGTAGAAATAGAAAGCTTGTTGGTAATCGCTGAGTGATTGATGAATATCAGAAAGCTGAAGAAGTGACTGCGCGATGTATTTATGCCTTGTGACTTGTTCAGCTAATTCTAGCGCTTGTTGAGCATAGTTGAGTGCTTCCGTTGGCAGTTTCTGTTCTTCGAACATATCGCTGATCGCCAAGTAAGCATTGATGCGAATGACATCATTGCTCAGTTCGCTCGAAGCTGAAAGAGACTCAATTAGGTAGGTTCTCGCCACATCATAGTTTTTCGTTTGAGTGTACGCTTTTCCTAAGCCAAGACTTGTGAGTGCAATACCGTAGCTATGCGACGTTGAGCTCAGCAGTGTTCTTGCTGTCTGAAAGTGGTGAATTGCTAGTTCACTTTGCTCTTGGTTAAGGTAGAGATCCGCAAGGCTGTGATGCACTTGTGCTTTCATTAAATCTGAAGCGTTTACTCTGAGAATGAGAGCTTGCTCTAGATACTCCGCCGATTTTTCATATTGCTTTAATTCTTTGAGCAAGTTACCCACATCGTTGTAAACCCCTGAAATATCATGCCCTTGTGGAAACACGTTTATTAGTGATAGGTAGGTGTCTAGTGCAGCTTGATAGTCACTGCGGAAATGATGATTGTTCGCGATGACTCGATAAGTCCCGAATTTTGGTAATACAGGGTCAGCGATGTCATGTAAATCTGACTGAAGGGCAGAGCAGTAATAGTTCGCTTGATGGTATTTAGCTTGCTCGTTAAGCGATCGGCATAGCTGGTACTCTAGTAAGGCTTTACCAGTTAAATCACTGCGAGATTGCATTTTCGCCAAAAGTGTTAGAAAGCCTTGTTGTGCTTGTTCATATTGGCCTTTGCCGTCTTTCCTCAGAGCAGAAATAAACGCTGTTTCTATCGCTTGGTAGTCATTGTCGTTTGAAGCGATTCCGTAGAACGGCTGATCTCGGTGGCTCATGTATTGATACAGAAGAGACGCAAGGTAAAGCTTATCTCCATAAACCGTTGAGCCGATGTAGCGTGTTTGCAGCATGTTTAATGCGCGCTCAGGAGAGTGGTTTAAAGTAGAGAGATAAAGCGCGTTCCAATCAGCATTTGGAGTAGAGCTTAGATTGGAGGTATAGACTGGTGAATTGTGGTCACGATCTGATGTTGATACTTGGCTATAAGAACAAAAGCTAATGAATAGTAGAAAGGTAACAAAAACGAAGTGATTCACAAGAGACGATCAATCAGATAAAGAACGATATTCTATTGTTAGTTTGATGTTGCTTCAAATTTTGAATGGTGCGACTACGTGGTTATGCGAGGTAGGTCTCTAATTTATTGATACTAATCAGAGGTATATCGGTCGCGCGAATCGTGCGACCGATATCGGAAATTAGATGTATAATTTCGCTAGGTCAGAAGGCTCAAGTTCTTTGCCTTCTAATGTTGCATTCCAGTTAGTACCAACAAGAACGCCGTCTTCAGCAAGAGTCAGTAACCAATCTTCTACAAAGATATCTAGTGGAATTTCTAATACTTCGAAGTCAGCCCACTCTTCAACGTTGTGAGTTTGAGCATCTTCTTTTGAAGACCAGAATGGCATCACTTCGCTGTTTTCGAATTCACTTGAGTCACATGCTAGCCAACCTTCTTCGTTGCGAAGGCCCCATACCAGTTTAGTTTCTTGTGTTTCAGAAACGAAAAGTTCTAGATTTGCTTGAGTATCAGCTGTTAGTTTGCTCATGGATTAATTCTCTATGTTGATAACGTGGCAAGATTAACATTATAGACGGCTTAGGTATATGCTATTCAAGGAATTATCACCATACCGAAACGTTAACTTAAGATAACGTTTCAGTATGGTAAAAGCTGGGTACGCCTACTTTTTAATTTTGGTGAAGATGTGCCATTCTTCTTTGATATTACCCTTAAATCCAACAACGGAAGCAACAACTTTTCGATGTAGTGCGTGATTGATTTGGGTGTCATCACTGCTGAATTCAGAATCACCATGACCTACGATGCTGACTCTAGATGGCTGAATACCGTTGCTAATTAGCGCTCGTCTTACATGTGATGCACGTTCTTTCGAAAGCTTTAGGTTATGTTCCGCGTTACCTACTTTGCTGGCATAACCTTGCAATTCAATGCTGGTACTTTCGTAGCGCTTTAAAAATGCCGCCATTTGGCGTATCTGCCCTAGAAAGACAGGGTTTATTTCCGTTGAATTATTAGCGAAGAGTATATGCAGCTCTTTCTTTTCCGATGACTCGAAATATGATCCACAACCGTCGTTATCGATCTCGGCACCAATTTGTGTATCGGGACATAAATCTCGCGCGTTTATTACACCGTCATTGTCATCATCTTGAAGATCGTAAATTTGAGTGACCGGCGGTAGAGCGCGATATTCGAATTCATCTTCGTTGTTTTCAGCTAAAGCATTGGCAGATACAACCATGAAGCAAAGCGATAATACTGTGTTGGTAAGCTTCATTAATATTCCACCTTTTCATTCCATTCTTCTGGGATCTCAACTCGTAAACCGATGAGTAGGTTACCAGTTGCGTTCATTACGCGATATTTTGCGTATTGCTCGTCATACTTAGCATCTAAATAGCCTTTACGAGCTTCGAATAATTCATTCTCAGTGTTAAGTAAGTCGAGAAGGGTACGTTTACCGATACGGTATTGTTTCTCATATGAGATTACCGTGTCTGATGCCGAGTCTACGTGGTCAGATAGGAACTCTTTTTGCTGAACCGTTAAATCAAGTGCGCTCCATGATAGACGTAGACTCTCTTCTACATTGCGGTAAGTACTTTCGCGAAGGTCCTTGGCTTTGTTGAGTTGGTAGGCTGCACTTTCTGTGCGGTCTTGATCCGAACCACCATTGTAAAGGTTGTATCTTAAACGAACCATGGCAGAAAACTCATCGCTGCTGCCTTCTGTACCACCGGCGTCATCACGCCAAGTTTGAGCGGCTTCAAAAGAAACAGTCGGGTAGTTGGTACTCTTAGATTGTTTGTATTGGAACTTCGCTGAGTCAACATCGGCTTGTGCAATCTTAATGACTGGATGCTGGTTAAACGCTTTTGCCAACGCACCATCAACGGTATAAGGAATTGCACCCGCATCTGCGCGAGGGAAAGTTAACCCTAAAGGAGATTGACCAACAAGTCTTTTAAACTGAGTATGCGTATCAAAAAGGTTGTTTTGAGCAGCAAGCAAATTCCCGTGCGCTTTCGCAATACGAGCTTCAACTTGTGACATATCTGCGGTTGAACCAATACCTGATTCCACGCGCTTACGAATATCGTTATATATCTCTTTGTGCGTCGCTAAGTTACTTTCTGAAAGAGAAAGCACTTCATAGGCTTTCACTGCATCAAGATAAACCTTTGTTACTTCTAAAGCGATGTCTTGCGCGTTAGATAGTAGTTGATAGCGCACGGACTCTGCATCAGCCGCAGTACGGTCAATATCATTGGATGTATTAGCGCCATCCCATATTAACTGGGTCAAGGTGATAGTTGCTTCTTTTCTAGTCAGATCGGTAGTGCCAGGGTTGGTTGCAAGATCTGTATGTTCATAACCAATCCCACCATCTAGGTCTATACTTGGTCGATAAGCACCACCAGAAGCGTCGTTAAGATAACGCTTACTGATATATTCGTTATAAGCACTTTTGATTTCAGGGTTGCTTTCCAACGTAGAAGCGACAGCTTGCTCTAAGGTTTGTGCTGTAGCTGGAAAGGTCAGTGCTATAGATAGCCCTATGGTCGTCGTTTGAATCCTGTTCAATTTGCATCTCTCCAAAATGAATCACACCTGAGTCTTAATTTTGCACGATAATATACAAAATTCAGATGAACCGCCAAAAAATTTACGATCGCTACAATTGGTGCTCGTAAATGGTTGTAAAGTTGTTAGCCGATCGCTGTGCGTATTGTGATGTTTTGATGCACTTTGAACCCTATTAATATGTCAATTATTTTTCGTTAGCACAATAACTTATGTAAAATTTGAGAGCGCTTTCGATATTGATGTATGTGACCGTTGTCATCATGGTGTATACGAACTTGTTAAAATATGCATTCATAACTATGAATTATATAGTGTTAGGTGTTATATTTTGTCTAATATTATAAATACAATGTCACTATTTTGACGTTTTGATTGAAAATGGGTTTTAGGGGTTTATATGGACATGACAGTATTGAATGTGAGCGGTGCACTGGCACTTGGTCAACGCATTGTTGTTTCGGTAGATGGTACAATTAAAGTCCTAGAAGACGGCCAGCCATTACAAGCAGGGGATGTCATTCTTGAATCCCAAAGCGAAAACTCTGAATCTCCAATTTCAGTCAAGCGTTTTTCGCCTGAAGATGGCGGTGAAGTTGAACTAGACCAAGACATTGCAAATATCTTTGCGGCTTTAGAAGAAGGTCAGGATCCGACGGAGCTAGGCGAAGAATTTGCAACGGCAGCTGGTGAAAGTGGTTCAAGCCTAGTAAGTAGCGGGACTATTGAGCGCGACGGTGAAGAAACCATTCCAGGTACTGAATTTGTAACGACGGGCTTTGAAGCGCTGGGAATGTCTCGTACTCAAAGCTTGAGTCTTCTTGATGCTTTCCGTTCGGTTGACCAACCGGATAGCCTAGGCACAGACAGCGAGACCATAGTTGACACAACAGCTCCAGATGC
>NZ_JBFRPB010000034.1:43641-43811 GCF_041471785.1 Vibrio sp. 10N.261.51.C6
CCAGATGCGCCAACACTGACACTTGATACGGACTCTGGCTCAGCGGCGGATGACTTCTTAACCAACGACGGCAGCTTCACAGTCGGCGGCACAGAAGAGGGTGCGACAGTCGAATACCTCGTTGACGGAAACTGGACGACAACCGCACCCGTACCAACGGAAGGTGACAA
>NZ_JBFRPB010000035.1:0-28594 GCF_041471785.1 Vibrio sp. 10N.261.51.C6
CGCCATGCTCGGCGCACAAACAAAAAAGGTTGACGATATTCGTCAACCTTTCTCATTTATGGATACTGAAGAACAAATTTAGAGGCACTCTATACCTTCGTATCTCGTATCTCGTATCTTCTTAAAGCTTACGTAAACCAGTTAGGGCTTTCTCTAGCCTTCTTTCCATTGGCGCCGAGATATCCATCTTCTCTTCACTACCTGGGTGTGTGAACTTGATGTTTGCTGCATGTAGGAACAGACGATCAAGACCAACCTTACCCGTGTAAGCGTCAAAACGACGATCACCGTAGCGATCATCCCAAGCAATTGGGTGACCAGTATACTGAGCGTGCACACGAATTTGGTGTGTTCGGCCTGTAATTGGGCTTGCTTGAATCAACGTCGCCTCTTGGAATTTTTCTAAAACCTTAAAACGGGTTTCAGAAGCTTTACCATTCGGGTTAACTCGAACAATGCTGTTCACTTCATTTTTCAACAAAGGTGCGTTGACGACTTTGCAGCTGTTCTTCCATTCGCCCATAACTAAAGCGAAGTAGTATTTTTGAACCGTTTTTTCACGGAACTGTGCTTGAAGGTGTCTTAGCGCCGAGCGCTTCTTAGCAACAAGCAAAATGCCAGACGTATCTCTATCGATACGGTGCACTAATTCAAGAAAACGAGCATCAGGGCGAAGAGCACGTAATGCTTCAATCGCGCCAAATTTTAATCCGCTACCACCATGAACAGCAGTGCCAGACGGTTTGTTAAGAATTAGCATGTGATCATCTTCATAAATGATGCACTGTTCTAATTCTGAAACCTTATTGAGTTTCGTGCTCGGCACGTTCTCTTCTGTTTTCTCTTCAATAGTAACCGGAGGGATACGAACTAAATCGCCAGCTTTTAGTTTGTACTCAGCCTTGATGCGTTTTTTATTTACGCGGACTTCGCCTTTACGCACGATTCGGTAAATCATGCTTTTCGGGATGTTTTTTAATTGGTTGCGTAAGAAGTTATCAATACGCTGACCAGCCATATCTTCGTCAATGTCGACGAATTGGACTTGGGTTCTAATTTCGCTCATTGCGCTATTGTATCACTGTCACTTTTGATAATTGAGATTTTCTTAGCCCTATTCCGAACTTATTTATCCCTAATCCTTACCGATCTATCCCAAAATGGTCATTGAAGTTCTATATTTCTTTGATTCTTCGAACAAAAAAGCATCAAGATTCCTGCAAATTAAAATATCAATTGATAAATTATTTATAGACAGTGAGTTAGAGCTATCAAAACCCAAACAAAAACTGTTTTTTTTACAGCATTCCGACAAAGCAGATTGCTGTGTTTACCGACCGCTGCTATAGTTCACAGCTGCTATCAATGGTTTGACTATTATTTAAACAGCTAACCATTCATAAGCAAGTAAATGAGTAGATAACTCAGATTAGACAGTGCTGCAATCGGCGTAAGACACGGTCAACTGAGTTCCTTATCGCTCTACTCACGTACACTCATGTTGAGTATTCACCGCCACATCGCGGATCATAGGCTAACACCCTATGATGACTGACGTGCCCCAGAGCATCCCTCTCCAGCCGGGAGGCTGCACCGATAAAGCCATGGGATCTGGCACCATGAGAAACGAAATAAAGCGATAAGAACAATGATGAAAATAAGAAAAGACAATGAGAACTTCTAAATGAAAAGAATGTTAATTAACGCAACTCAAAAAGAAGAGTTGCGTGTCGCTTTGGTTGATGGCCAACGACTGTTCGATCTAGATATCGAAAGTCCAGGTCACGAGTCAAAGAAAGCGAATATCTACAAAGGACGTATTACCCGTATTGAACCAAGCCTAGAAGCGGCATTCGTTGATTACGGCGCAGAACGTCACGGTTTCCTCCCTCTTAAAGAAATTGCCCGCGAATACTTCCCTGAAGGTTATACATACCAAGGCCGTCCTAGCATTAAAGAAGTGCTAAAAGAAGGCCAAGAAGTAATCGTACAAGTAGAGAAAGAAGAACGTGGTAGCAAAGGTGCTGCACTGACAACTTTCATCTCTTTGGCTGGTAGTTACTTAGTTCTTATGCCTAATAACCCTCGTGCTGGCGGTATTTCTCGTCGTATCGAAGGTGATGAACGCACTCAACTGAAAGCAGCATTAAGCACTCTTGAGCTTCCTCAAGGTATGGGCTTAATCGTGCGTACAGCGGGTGTTGGCAAAAGCGCAGAAGAGCTAGAGTGGGACCTGAATGTTCTATTGAACCATTGGGGCGCTATCAAGCAAGCTTCTGATTCAAATGCAGCTCCTTTCCTAATTCACCAAGAGAGTAACGTTATTGTTCGCGCAATTCGTGACTACCTACGTCGTGATATTGGCGAGATTCTAATCGACAGCAATACTATTTTTGAACGTGCACAAGCGCACATTCAATTAATACGCCCAGATTTCATGAATCGCGTTAAGAAATACGATGGTGAAGTGCCACTATTCAGCCATTACCAGATTGAAAGCCAGATCGAATCTGCTTTCCAACGTGAAGTTCGTCTTCCATCTGGTGGTTCTATCGTAATCGACCCAACAGAAGCACTGACTTCTATCGATATCAACTCTGCTCGTGCAACAAAGGGCGGCGATATTGAAGAAACAGCACTTAACACTAACCTAGAAGCTGCCGATGAAATTGCACGTCAATTACGTCTACGTGACCTAGGTGGTCTTGTTGTAATCGACTTTATCGATATGACCCCGGTTCGCCACCAACGCGAAGTAGAAAGCCGTCTACGTGATGCCGTTCGTTTAGATCGCGCACGTGTTCAGATTGGTCGTATTTCTCGCTTTGGTCTTCTAGAGATGTCTCGTCAACGTTTGAGCCCATCACTAGCAGAAGCAAGCCACCACATTTGTCCTCGTTGTACAGGTACTGGTGTTGTTCGTGATAACGAATCTCTAGCACTTTCTGTTCTACGTTTGATTGAAGAAGAAGCTCTAAAAGACAACACAGCACAAGTACTTGCTGTTGTGCCTGTTCCAATCGCTTCTTACCTTCTGAACGAAAAACGTCGCTCAGTAAACCACATCGAGAAGAACCAAGAAGTTAAGATCACTGTTGTTCCTAACTCAGACATGGAAACGCCGCATTTTGAGGTTATCCGTGTTCGTGAAGGTGAAGAGTTCGATCTACTATCTTACTTGCTGCCTAACAAGCTAGAAGCTCTAAAAGAAGCGGAAAGCAAAGAGCCTGCTGAACAGACTATTCGTCCTAAGAAGATCGAAGAACCTGCTCTGAAAGGCTTCGCAGCTCCTGCTCAATCAGCACCAACTCCTGCTCCAGCACCTAAAGCTGTAGAAGAGAAGAAAGCTGAACCAGCAGCGACTCAAGAACCAGGCCTAATTGGTCGTTTCTTCAAAGCTATCGGTAGCTTCTTATTTGGCTCTTCAACTCAAGAAGAGAAAAAAGAAGAAGAGAAGAAAGAAGAAGAAAAACCTAAAAACAATCGTAACAACGGCAACCGTCAACGCCGTGATCGTAACGATAACCGTCGTCGTAACCAACGTGGTGAGCGTGGCGATCAGCGTAACGACCGTGGTGAACGTGGTGACAATCGTAACGAAAACCGTGACAACAAACGCCGCCGTAAGCCAGCTCGTGATGAGAAGCCTGAAGAGCAAAAAGAAGCAGCTCCACAGCAAACTCGTCAGCCTCGCAAGCCTAAGCAAGACCGTCGCAACAAGCCACGTGATGAGCAGAAGCAACGCGAAGAGCAAGCACCATCTAAATTAGCAGAAGAAGGTCTACAGCTAGCAGCAGAAGCACAAGCTGGTAAACCGGAAGCGCCTAAGGCTAAACCTGAAGCGAAAGCAGCTAAGATTAAAGAGCGTCGTCAGCGTCGTAAACTGAACAAGCAAGTTCGTGTTAAAGACCAACAAGCTCAAGGTGAAGATAACGCTTCAAAAGAGCAGGTTGCTGCTAAAGAACTATCGGTTTCAAAAGAACAGTCAGTAGCTCACGAGCAAAAAGTTGCGGAACAAGTAGAAGCAACTCAAGCGAATGCAGAGCAAACTGAACAGGAAGAGCCGAAACAACGTCGTAACCGTCGTTCTCCACGTCACCTACGTGCAAGTGGTCAACGTCGTCGTCGCGGTCGTGATCGTCGCCCTAACCCATTCCGCCTACGTAAAGGTGGTGTAGCTTCTCCAGAGATGGCTATGGGTAAAGTGATGCCTCGCTTCATTCCAAAACCTCACCACAAGCAGGCAAAGCCTGAAGTGGCTGAAGTTCAAGTAGCAGCTGAAGCTCAAACATCTGTTCAAGAGCAGAATGTTCCTCTAGAGACGGCACCACAAAGCAACGTAGCAATGACTGGCGGCTTCGCATGTCCAGAGCTTGCAATGGGTAAAGTTATCATCCGTCGTGAAGATGCTGCTGTTGAAGCTCAAGTCGCTGATACTCCTGCTGTAGTTGAAGCTCCTGCAGTCGTTGAAGAAGCAACAGTGGTTGTTGAAACCGCGAAAGTTGAAGCTCCAGTGATTGCAGAAGCGACGAAAGTTGAAGCGCCTGTTGTAGCAGAAGCTGTGCAAGCAGAAGCAACACCAGTTGTTGAAGCTGAAGCGCCTAAAGCTGAAAGTGCAAAAGTTGAAGAAGCACCTGTTGTTAAAGCAGAAGCTCCTAAAGCGGCACCAAAGGCAGCTGTTGCTAAGAAGCAAGCCGGTTCACCAATGACTAAAGCTCCTGGTCCTCAAGAGATCAAAGAGATTGAAGTGATTGCAGCTCCGTTCCGCACTGAACGTTTTGTATCGAAAGGTGCAGGCAGTCAGGCAGCGTCGAACAAAGCTGGCGCGGCGATGACTAAGCCAAACTACTAGTGATTACTGATAGGTAATCGCGAGTAAATAGAATCAAAGGCTGCTTATTAAAGCAGCCTTTTTCATATCTACTAATCGAATAAAAATTAACAGATATATTACTCAAAGTTAGGTTCAACCTTGAACTTAATCACATTTTTGGGTAGCATTCGCGCACTTATCTTTTCGACACTTCGCTATTGCCGCTCTTTTCCATCACTGTTTGGCTACGCAATACACCCGTGTCGGTAAATCCATCTTAAGCATAGCTGAGCAAACATGTTCGAATTCCCACAATTTTCAAAGCACTCTGTAAAGAATGACGTGCTTTCAGGTCTTACAGTAGCCCTGGCTCTGGTACCTGAAGCTGTAGCATTCGCCTTTGTTGCTGGCGTTGACCCAATGGTTGGTCTTTATGCAGCATTCATCGTAGGTTTAATCACTTCTGTCTTTGGCGGCCGTCCAGGTATGATTTCTGGCGCAACCGGCGCAATGGCCGTTGTAATGGTGAGCCTAGTGGCAACCCATGGTGTTCAATACCTATTCGCAGCCGTTATGCTGGCTGGCCTTCTGCAAATTGCAGCAGGTGTATTTAAACTAGGTAAATTTATCCGTATCGTTCCACACCCAGTAATGATTGGTTTCGTGAACGGTTTGGCCATTGTTATCTTCCTAGCTCAACTTGGTCAATTTAAAGCGCCAGACGTAACAGGTGCGTTGACTTGGTTACCAAGCGGTCAAATGACACTAATGCTAGGTCTAGTAGCCCTTACAATGGCTATCATCCACTTCCTACCTAAGCTAACAACAGCAGTACCATCTTCATTAGTTGCTATTGTTACAGTAACGGCTTTGGTTGTGGGTCTTGACCTTGAAACTCGCACTGTTGTCGACTTCCTACGTACAATGTCTGGTGACGAAGCTGCTACGCTAGCGGGCTCTCTTCCAACATTCTCAATTCCTGCTGTTCCGTTTTCTTTAGATACACTACAGATCATCCTGCCTTACGCAATTATCCTTGCGGCTATCGGCCTGATTGAATCTCTGCTGACACTGACAGTACTAGACGAAATGACAAACACTCGTGGTCAATCTAACCGTGAATGTGTTGGTCAAGGTATGGCTAACGTAACGTGTTCTGTATTCGGTGCGATGGGTGGTTGTGCGATGATCGGTCAATCGATGATCAACGTAAACTCAGGTGGTCGTGGTCGTCTTTCAGGTATCGTCGCCGCAGTTGCACTACTGATGTTTATCCTGTTCGGTTCTGCACTGATTGAAATGATTCCTCTAGCAGCACTTGTGGGCGTAATGTTCATGGTTGTTATCGGCACATTTGAATGGGCAACCTTCAAGCTTGCGCGTCGCGTTCCTAAACAAGACTTCTTCGTTATCGTTCTTGTTACCGTAGTAACAGTACTGACTGATCTTGCTGTGGCAGTAGGTGTTGGTGTTGTCGCTTCTGCGCTAATGTTTGCTTGGCAACATGCTAAACACATCTACGCAGATACATCAGTAAACGCTGAAGGCTCAAAAGAGTACAAAGTTAACGGCCCAATCTTCTTTGGTTCAACGGCTAACTTCCTAGAGTTGTTTGACGCATACAACGATCCACAAGATGTAATCGTTGATTTCGCAAACTCACGCGTGACTGACCACTCTGCAATTGAAGCGATCGACACGATTGCTGACCGTTACGCGGCGCTAGGTAAAACACTTCACCTTCGCCACCTAAGCCAAGACTGTGTTGCTATGCTGCACAAAGCAGGTAGCTTAGTTGAAGCGAACGTTGCAGAAGACCCAATCTACAAAGTAATGTCTAAGTAATCTTAGCTGTAGCTTTAAGTTAGATTTAGAGAGGCCGACATTCAATGTCGGCCTTTTTTATACCTATCGGTCAGCCCTTACGCTGATAACAAAACGACGTACATTGTTCCTACACTACATCGAACGCAGTATCGCTTCGCTAGACTCTTCGATTAAATCCAACACCAATTCAAAACCATTTCCCTCACCATAATACGGATCGGGGATCTCTTGATATTGTGACTCTCCAAAGCTTAAAAATAACGCAAGCTTGTATTGGAAGTGAGCTGGACACTGGCTCATTAAGTCGTCTAAATTGGCTCTATCTGCCGCGAGTATCAGGTCAAATTCTTCGAAGTCATTATCAACCACTTTACGAGAAGTAATCCCCTTAAAGCTGTAGCCTCGCTTCTCTCCTACAGATTTGGATCGCGAGTCTGGCGGGTTGCCTTGATGAAAACCAATCGTCCCCGCAGAGTCGACCACAACATCAATATCCAGCTGTTGCGCTTTCTTCCTTAGCACCGCTTCACCTGTTGGCGAGCGGCAAATATTCCCCATACAAACTACGAGTATCTTTTTCATCCCTAATCACCTGTTCTTCCGATGGTTTTTGCTATCGTTAAGTTAGGCTATGATAGACGCAATCACAACTTAAAAGGATTTGTTATGTCGACTGAAGACAACAAAGAACAACGCCACAAAGCAAGACAACAGAAAGTAAAAGAACAAGTCGATGCACGTGTCGCTGCAGCACAAGAAGTAAAAGGCCTATTGCTGGTCATCACGGGTAACGGTAAAGGTAAATCAACATCCGGTTTTGGTACGATTACACGTGCAGTTGGTCATGGTAAGAAATGCGCCGTTGCTCAGTTTGTTAAAGGTACCTGGGATAACGGCGAAAAAAACGTTCTGCAAAAGCTTGATGTCGAGTTCCAAGTCATGGGCACAGGCTTTACTTGGGAAACTCAGAACAAAGCGCAAGATATTGAAGCTGCGCAGCGTGTATGGAAAGAGTGCCAACGCATGCTGGCTGATGAGTCGATCGATGTGATTCTGTTTGATGAACTGACTTACATGGTTAGCTACGGTTACATCGAACTCGATGAAGTGGTTGAGGCGTTGAATAACCGCCCGAAGATGCAGTCTGTCATCATTACAGGTCGTGGCGCGCACCGTACTCTTACTGAGATAGCAGATACAGTATCTGAAGTTCGCAATGTGAAACACGCTTTTGAATCTGGTGTTAAAGCGCTACAAGGCGTTGACTGGTAATCACCTTCAACCAGAGATCCCCGACTCGGTCATTCTTCCCTCTCGAGGATGACGACCACTAGGCCGTTACGCTCTTGAACAAAGGACGACGGCCTATCGTCATTCCCTAGAGCGAGGGACGAGTGTCATAGGGAATCTCTCTTGAGTATTATCGAGCCAAAAATAAAAAGCGCCATTCCTACAACAGGAGTGGCGCTTTGTTCATTTTTAAATGAGATGAAGACTAGTTAAACAAACCTTTTAGTAGACCGTTTACTGCGTCTCTTGTTTTCTCATCTTTGATCTTGTCACCGTACTTTTCGTCTAACTTTTCTAAACCACGATCAATTTCTTTCTGTGCTTTCTGTTTCAATACATCATCAAAAACAAGTGCAAATTTCGGGGCTGCCCACTGACCTGTTACCTTAATTGGGATAGTCACATCTTTCAGGTCGTCGATGCTCTTACCGCCCTGACCTTCAAGTGAACCCACAATTGATGTACGCACAAGGAAGTCGACCGTTTCATTGATGAAGTTTGCTTTACCTTGACCTGTCACACGTAACAGTGGCGACTGTGCTGATAAGTCGTTAGTTGAAACCCAACCTTTATCCACTTTCAGCGTCGCTTTCATTGCACTGAAGTCCGTTTTTTGAGCTTCATTTGTGCTTTCAACTTTCTCGCCCTTGATCTTAGCGTAGTTTTCTCGAATCAGTTGAGCTACGTTGATGCCGTTAACTGCACCATCTTCAAAGTTAATCGCGATAGTACCGACTAGATTTTTCTTGATACCCGTCGGAGTTAGACTCTTACCTTTCACGTTGACATCAATATTACCGGTACCTTCCAGCATATCGTTATCTGCAACATCAACCAGTAACGGTTGTACTTTCACGCCTTTGATTTTCTTCTTAGCCGTGTAAGTCGCTGGTGTTTTACGAGCGTCTAACTTTGCAGTAGCAGAAATAGAACCTTGGTAAAGATTCGAGGTGAATGAGGTTAGCTCTGCGATACCACGGTTAACCGAAAATGCGGTTTTAACATTCTGCATCTTCGCGTTGTTCGCCTTGAACTTATCAATCGTGATGTCACCTTTCACGTCTAACCTTTTCAGAGCCGACAGATCAGGTTCCACTTCTTTAGCTGGATCTGAACTACCAGAACTTGACGTTGAACCACCAGCAGAACCAGAAGGCGCTGTGCTCGCTGTTTCTGTTGTATTGCCTAAGCCTAAGAATTCATCTAAATCAATATTCGGGCTATGAAGAGAGAAACGAACCTTTGGTATTTCAGATAGGATTACGTCTGCTTTACCGTCTAATGCAATAGCGTTAGCTTGTAGCTTCTCTAACACAAAGCTCAGGTGGCTCTTGTTAAGATCGAAGCTTAAGTCAGACAGCATGTCGACTTTCATTGGAGACTGAGGAAGCGTGTCGCCTTTGAATGTTGAGTCTAACGTTAACTTGTTCAGCGTTACTTTTGAAATCGCGCTATCAACAGTAAGTTCACCGCCACCTTTAAGATCAAGGTCAAGGCCAGCTGCATTACCGATTACAGCGTAAGTCAGTTGGTTTACCTTATCGAACTCAAACGTATTCAAGCCAATTTTTGCTGACTCAATCGACGTCGCTGGATCATTGAACTTAGCGTTTAAGTCGATATTACGAAGTGCGTAACTTGCAAAGCCTTCAGCTAATTTGAATTCTGCACTGCCTTGTGCAGAGAACTTCTGTTGATTGTTCTCACCAGAAGCCGCAAATGTCGCGGTTGTCCATGTATCAACGGCAAACTCAGAAAGATTCAAAGACACATCGTATAGCTTAGTGAATGAACCCGCTTGCTTGTCGTCCATTTCAAACAATGCGTTTGATACAGTTACGCCTGCAAGGTTGATCGTCCAACCCGATGCGTCTGTGGTAGTTTGCTCTTGAGGGGCAGGCGCTGATTCAGAACTTGTGCCTGCTGCAGGCTCAGATTCTTGAGGCGCTGACGCTTGCGTTAGTACATCAATGTTCTTGCGACCATCTTTAAGCGTTTCTAAATAGAATTCTGCACCATCTAGAGTAATGTTGCCGATCTCTAGTTGGTTGCTAAATAGCGGAGTAACCGAAACGTCAACGCCAACAGTATCAACCTTAAATAGGTTAGGTTGCGTAAAACCTTCAGGGTTGCGTAATTCAGTTTGACCAAGTTCAAAGCCAATGGATGGGAAGAATTGCCAGCTGATATCACCCTCGATCACTAGCTCTAGGCCTGTGTGTTTTTGGGCTTGTTCGACAATTAATGGCTTAAATTGGTTGGGATTCACTAACAGCACTAGTGCCAGAATTGCTGCAACGACAACAAACACTGGTACAGCTATGAAAATGAGTAGTTTCTTCATCCGCATATTCCTTGCTTAGATTCCAAAAGAAAGTGGCACTATAAAAGTGCCACTGATTCGGTAAAAAATAAAGCTAAGTGAGTCACTTAGGCAAAATTTTATTCGATTAAGACTTCAACAACTTCGCAATGTGCGCTTTTAGCACATCAATCGCAATACGGTTTTTACCACCACGAGGAACGATGATGTCTGCATGTTGTTTTGAAGGCTCGATAAACTGCATGAACATTGGACGTACTGTTTCTTGGTATTGCTTAAGTACAGTGTCCATTGTACGACCACGCTCTTCTACATCACGCTTAACACGGCGTAATAGACAGATGTCTAATGGTGTATCCATAAACACACTTGCGTGCATTAGTTTACGAAGACGCGGGTCTGTTAGAAGCAGAATACCCTCTAAAATGATCACTTTCTTTGGAGTAAGTGTAGTCGTTTCAGAAGTACGTGTGTGCTCTGTGTAGCTGTATTCAGGAACTTCTACGGCGTTGCCACTCATTAGCTGCTGTAGATGTTCACATAAAAGATCATGATCTAGTGCATTTGGGTGATCGTAGTTAGTTTTAACACGCTCTTCCATACTCAAGTGGCTTTGGTCGCTGTAATAGCAATCTTCCGTGATAACACCAATTTGATGGTCGCCTACTTTTTCGCGCAATTCATTATAAATTGTACTAGCAATCAGACTTTTTCCTGAAGCTGAAGCGCCAGCGATACCTACGATGACACATTGATTATTATCAGACATTAATTTTGCACCCGATATGGTTTGGTGGTGGGAAGAGATAAACCGCCTGATTATAGGGGCTAAAGCACATAGATTCTAGTCGCCATTTTAGCTAATTGCAGTCAAATTGATGATATCAATGCATTTAATGAATGCAATCGTTTGCTTTCAAATAACTTGCCTACAACTATTTGCACAAGCCCAATGGATATTGACTTAAATCCACCGCTGTTTATCTAATCCAAACTATATTTAAACGACTTTGTGATTAACTTGCGCTATTCAACCATAGATTCGTTATTCAACCATAGAGAAGTTAATCGCTTCTGGTCTCGCCTTGCCGGTCCAGAACATCTTCGCAGCCACATTCTCTGCAAGCTCTAAGTAGTGACGTGTATGTTCACTATCTGGACGACGAATCACCGTCGGGCAACCTGCATCGATATCTTCTCGCACATCAATATGAAGAGGGATCTGTGCCAAAATATCGAGGTAAAACTCTTCTGACATAGCTTCGGCACCACCAGCACCAAAGATATGCTCTTTCTCACCACAGTGACTACAAATATGATAGCTCATGTTTTCAACTAAGCCTGCGACTGGCACACTCACCTTATCAAACATCGCTACGCCTTTACGTGCATCCGCTAGCGCCAAATCTTGAGGAGTGGTCACCACTACAGCCCCGGTCACTGGGATCTGTTGCGATAACGTCAGCTGAATATCGCCCGTGCCCGGTGGCATATCAATAACTAGATAATCCAACTCTGGCCATACGGTTTCGTTAACAAGCTGACCTAAAGCCTTGGCCGCCATTGGACCGCGCCAAATCGCAGCGTCATCTTTCGACACAAGATAACCGATAGAGTGAGTGAAAATACCGTGCGCTTCGATTGGCATCATCCACTTGTTATTCTGGACTTCTGGTTTCGCATCTAATTGGCCAAGCATCATAGGTACAGAAGGACCATAGATATCCGCATCCAACAAACCCACTTTTGAACCAGACTTAGATAAAGCCAAAGCAAGGTTGACTGAAGTGGTCGATTTACCCACCCCACCCTTTGCAGATGTCACGGCGATGATGTTCTTCACCCCCTTCAATGGTGTCGCAACCGTGGTTTCTAACGCAGACGGCTTCACCTTCACTTCAAACTGAAAAGCGCTAACAAGCTGTTGTTCAATCTGAGAGTGAATCCACTGTTCCAATTCAACCGCAAGCTGATTAGCGGCAAAAGGTAAGGTGATAACAAATGATCCACGCGGATCAACCGATACAATATTTTGGTGTAGCGCCCACTCTGGGATGAGGATTGGTGACTCGAACTCATTCAACCATGAACAGAAATCTTGCTTAGAAGTAAAGTTACGCATTGGGACTCCTTTTTTTATTTATGCTATCACCCACGAGATGAAGACTGAACCCCTAAAAAACTAGGGGAATCCTTAGTCTGATACCTTGGCGTATCACACGTTATAAAGTAGTATTACCTCTCAAATTTATACCTATCAAAAAAGCGAATTATTAAGTATGGCAACTGATCCAAGACAACTTTTGGTAACTTGTGCGCTTCCGTACGCTAACGGCTCTATTCACCTTGGCCATATGCTTGAGCATATCCAAGCTGATATCTGGGTTCGATACCAGCGTCTACGTGGCAACACTGTAAACTTCATCTGTGCTGACGATGCTCACGGCACGCCAATTATGCTTAAAGCTCAACAGATGGGTATCACGCCAGAAGAGATGATCGCTGCTGTTAGTGAAGAGCACCAAAAAGACTTCGCTGGCTTTGATATCAGCTTTGATAACTACCACAGCACACACAGCGAAGAGAACCGTGAACTGGCTTCTCACATCTACTTAGAACTTAAAAAGAACGGCTTCATTTCTAGCCGCACTATTTCTCAGCTTTTCGATCCTGAGAAAGAGATGTTCCTACCAGACCGCTTCGTAAAAGGTACTTGCCCTAAGTGTAAAGCAGAAGACCAGTATGGTGATAACTGTGATAACTGTGGTGAGACATACAGCCCAACTGAGCTAATTAACCCTAAATCAGCGGTTTCTGGCGCAACTCCAGTAATGAAAGACTCTGAGCACTTCTTCTTCGACCTACCTCAGTTCGAAAGCATGCTTAAAGAGTGGACTCGTTCTGGCTCTCTACAGAATGAAACTGCAAACAAAATGCAGGAATGGTTTGAGTCTGGTCTGCAACAGTGGGATATCTCACGTGATGCACCTTACTTCGGCTTTGAAATCCCAGGCGAAAAAGACAAGTTCTTCTACGTATGGCTAGACGCACCTGTTGGCTACATGGCTTCTTTCAAGAACCTATGTGACAAACGTGACGATCTAAACTTCGATGAATACTGGAAGAAAGACAGCACAACTGAGCTTTACCACTTCATCGGTAAAGACATTGTTTACTTCCACAGCCTATTCTGGCCAGCAATGCTAGACGGCGCAGGTTTCCGTAAGCCAAACAACGTATTCGTACACGGCTACGTAACAGTGAACGGTGCGAAGATGTCTAAGTCGAAAGGCACATTCATCAAAGCAAGCACGTACCTAAAGCACCTAGACCCTGAGTGTCTACGTTACTACTACGCTGCGAAACTAAACAGCCGCATCGATGACTTAGATCTTAACCTTGAAGACTTCACTCAACGTGTAAACGCTGACGTAGTAAACAAGATTGTTAACCTAGCTTCTCGTAACGCTGGCTTCATTACTAAGCGTTTTGAAGGCAAGCTAGCTGCTGAATTTGCAGAGCCTGAGCTATACAACGAATTCGTTGCTGCTGCTGAGCGTATCGGTGAGCTATACGAAACTCGTGAATTCAGCCGTGCTATCCGTGAAATCACTGCACTAGCGGATAAAGCTAACCAGTACATCGACGAAAAAGCACCTTGGGTTCTTGCAAAAGAAGAAGGCAAAGAAGCTGAGCTTCAACAAGTTTCTTCTGTAGGTATTAACCTATTCCGCGTACTGATGGCTTACCTGAAACCAGTGATGCCAGAGCTTGCAGCTCGCACTGAAGCTTTCCTAAACGAAGAGCTAACGTGGGAAGCGATTGCTACTCCGCTAACTGATCACGAGATCACTAAGTTCAAAGCGCTATTCAACCGCATTGACCCTAAGAAAGTGGAAGCAATGGTTGAGTCTTCTAAAGAAGATGCAGCCGCTGAAGCAGCAGCGAAAGAAAAAGCAGAAGCTGAAAAAGAGCAAGCAAGCCAAACTGAGCTAGACAAAGAGCCAATCGCAGACGAGATTGAGTTCGATGCCTTTGCAGCAGTAGACATGCGTATCGCTCGTATCATCTCTTGTGAAGAAGTACCAAAAGCGAACAAACTACTGAAGTTCCAACTAGACATCGGTGGTGAGACTCGCCAAGTATTCTCTGGTATCAAATCAGCATACAAACCTGAAGAGCTAGAAGGCAAGCTAACTGTAATGGTAGCAAACCTAAAACCTCGTAAGATGAAGTTTGGTATGTCTGAAGGCATGATCCTAGCAGCGGGCCCTGGCGGCAGCGACCTATGGATCCTTGAGCCACACGAAGGTGCTCAACCTGGTATGCGTGTAATGTAATTCTGACTCCAGTCAGATAACAAGCACCCATCACTAAATCCCTAATGCATTTTTGACTTGAAAGAGTTAATCAGCATTGGGGATTTTTTATATCTACCGAAAATTAGCGTTCTCTGTTAGAGTCGCCGTCAACTATGCTATGTAGAGTAGAAATTGGTTCGTCGACAAAAATAGGCTAAACCAACACCTCTTTACTCTAAAACCCTTTTTAGGAATCCCCAGTGACTAACAACGAAATCTTGCGTCGTATTCAACACGCACTAAACCTTAAAAATGCACAAATCATCAAAGCTATCGAACAAGCTGATGTGACTGTTGCTCATGACCAAGTGAGTAACTGGCTAAAAGATGACAACGACAAGTCATGCTCTAAGATGAAAGATAAAGAGTTAGCGGTATTCCTAAATGGTTTCATCAACCTTAAGCGTGGCAAAAAAGAAGGCGAGCAACCTAAACCTGAAGTTGCACTGACGAACAACATGATCTTCATGAAGCTTCGTATCGCATTAAACATGAAAGCAGAAGATGTTTTGGACGTACTAGAAGTGGTTGGCATTAGCTTGAGCAAGTACGAAATCGGCGCTTACTTCCGCAAGCCAGAAAACAAAAACTACAAAGTGTGTGAAGACCAACTACTTTGCGATTTTCTAAACGGTGTGCAATTTACCAACCGTCCAGACTCAGAAGAGTTTACGGGTTAAGTTACTACTCCTAGATAAATTTTAAGTTGCTACACGCTACACATAGATAAATTACTCGTCATAGGTAAGTAACTGACCCACTGATAATTTTCTAGTAACGACAGATAAATAAAAAGCGGCGAGATAATTGAATTATCTCGCCGCTTTTTCGTTTTCTTTACGTCACTGACTAAACAGGAACAACAATAGTAAACCTATGGCTTAGCTGTCGTCTTCAGTGAAGTTCGTCGGCAATGTCGTTTTCATTTCATTCCAAACTTGTGCACTTGCGATACCGTAGTTACGAATCACTAATGGCAAAGTTTCGCGCTCGCCACTTTCACAGATAATGAACAACTCTTTATAAAAGTCCATCGCTAAACGTCGTGCTTCTGGGTTAGAGAAGTAGTAGCTACCGATACGGTCATAAAGTTTACGCACACCGTTAAAGATCAGGCCGTAAATCTGGTTGCCTGAGTGGAATGCCAAACGTTGGAAAAGCATGTAATCATAGAAGTTGAAAGTCTTCGCGATTAAGATCGTCTGACGTTTCGCTTCATCTTTTTCTGAATCTTCTTTTACCGCTTGTTTGATCTTGTCAGCGTATGGCGACGATTCTAGGAACTCATCCCAAGTTGGTGCCGCAAGTAGCGCTTCACAAGATTCAATCACGTTACTGATAGTACGCTCTGAAGCTTCTTTGTTTGCTTTGAATGCATAACGCATAAAGATCGGGCTGATATTAGTACGAGCAGCAAGCAGGTCTTCTACCATTTTGCTTGCGTTATCAACGTCCAACGTCATTAGCGTATCAAGGATATGAAGACCTGAGGTTTCCATAAACTGGTTAACTTTAGTTGGTTTGCCATGTTGGATTGTCAACCAACCATCACGAGCAAGACGTTGTAGTACTTCACGAAGCGTAGTACGTGTAACACCAATCAGCTCAGAAAGCTCACGCTCTGCGGGCAAGATAGAACCTGGAGGGAAACGGCCATTCCAAATACTTTCAATGATATACTTCTCTGCAAATCCTGCCGGGCTCTTCGCCTTAATGACCATCTACACTTCAATCCAATTTAATTATTCTGTTCTAATTTACTCATCATACCACTAGTTCACACCTAGCGGAAACACCCTCAAAAATTTTACTCACCCTAAACACCGTTAGAGTTATAACTCTAAAGTTCAGCACACGTTTGCACCTCAGGTTTGTAAAGCAAGCGACTCTAAACCACCATTTAAACAAACCGTTAACACAACAATTTTTCTTTAAAATCAATGGGATTGGTCATATTTTTAAAGCTATTAATTTGCAATATTAAGTTGTAATAATCATATATAAGCCGTCGTTATTCTGTAATTTTCAATCATTTCGCTGAAATATTGATTCTAGTCGGTTTTTATCACATTTTAAGTGGTATGCTTGCGCTACTTTGATCGCGTTTCTCAACAAAAAAGAGGTATTTTTAGGGCTACAGGGCTTTTCCTGTTGACTAAATGTTATCTAAGAGTAAAGTTGCGCTCAAAAATAAGCAGTGCTTGAGTTTCTAAGGGAGTGACTTGGCAAGACCACAGAACATTACATGGAATGTAGTTTTTCTAAGTCACTGTTAGTCATAGTTTTTAACAATTTCTATAGCTCGATTCTCAAAATGTTGTATTGCTTGTCTATTCATAATCAACATAAAAGAGTATTAACATGCCGATGTCTCTCGGAAACGCTTTTATCAAGAACTTCCTTGGTAAAGCTCCTGATTGGTATAAACTTGCCATCATTTCCTTTTTAATCATCAACCCGTTTGTTTTCTTCCTAGTTGACCCATTTGTTGCGGGCTGGCTATTGGTGGTTGAGTTTATTTTCACTCTAGCTATGGCTCTCAAATGCTACCCACTTCAACCGGGTGGTCTATTAGCTATTCAAGCAGTCGCCATTGGCATGACCAAACCAGAAATGGTTTATCACGAGCTGCAAGCAAACCTTCCTGTATTACTCTTGCTCGTATTCATGGTTGCTGGCATTTACTTCATGAAAGAACTGCTTTTGTTCATTTTCACGAAGATCTTGCTTGGCATCCAATCTAAAATTTTACTCTCCGTTGCCTTCTGTGTTGCTGCCGCTTTCTTATCAGCATTCCTAGATGCACTAACAGTAATCGCCGTAGTTATTAGCGTTGCGGTCGGCTTCTACTCTATCTACCACAAGGTTGCATCAGGCAAGGGCACAACGTCTTCGCACGATCATACTCATGATGAAGAGATCTCAGAGCTAACTCGTGATGACCTAGAAAACTACCGTGCTTTCCTACGTTCACTGCTAATGCACGCTGGTGTGGGTACAGCACTGGGTGGTGTAATGACCATGGTAGGAGAACCACAAAACTTGGTAATTGCTAAGCAAGCAGGTTGGGAGTTCGGTGAATTTATCATCCGTATGCTGCCAGTAACACTACCTGTTTTCTTCTGCGGTATTTTAACTTGTACACTTGTCGAGAAATTCAAAGTGTTTGGTTACGGTGCTCAACTACCAATGAATGTTCGCCAAATCTTAGTTGAGTTTGACAACAAAGAACGTGCAAACCGCACAAAGCAAGACGTAGCAAAACTATGGGTTCAAAGTGCAATCGCAGTTTGGCTTATCGTCGGCCTTGCACTTCACGTTGCTGAAGTAGGTTTGATTGGCCTGTCTGTGATCATCTTAGCTACAGCATTTACGGGTGTTATTGAAGAACACTCTATGGGTAAAGCCTTTGAAGAAGCGCTGCCATTTACTGCACTTCTTGCCGTTTTCTTCGCTGTTGTTGCTGTGATCATCGACCAAGCTCTATTTAAGCCAGTCATCGATGCAGTACTTCACGTTGAAGATAAAGGCGCACAGCTCGCACTCTTCTATATTGCCAACGGTATTTTATCGATGGTTTCAGATAACGTGTTCGTCGGTACGGTTTACATTAACGAAGTGAAAACTGCACTGGTTGAAGGCATCATCACTCGTGATCAGTTCGACCTACTTGCTGTTGCTATCAACACTGGTACTAACCTACCTTCTGTTGCAACGCCAAACGGCCAGGCTGCATTCCTATTCCTATTAACATCAGCACTTGCTCCGTTAATTAGATTGTCTTACGGTCGCATGGTTATCATGGCGTTGCCATACACCATCGTATTGGCACTGGTTGGCCTAGCAGGCATTGTGTTCTTCGTAGAGCCTATGACAGCATGGTTCTACGACGCAGGTTGGATCATTCAACGCACTGGTGAAGTCGTTGCTCCAGTTATCTCTGGTGGTCACTAAGCTAAACACTGTGTCGCAAACCAAAATAACTATAACTATAACTATAACTATAACTATAACTAACTAATCAAAAATATTAGTTGATTAGGAAACTTATCCAAGATAAAAAGCTCTGAGTAATCAGGGCTTTTTTATTTTATAGACGGGATTAAATTCGTGAACTTTTTAGCAATGATCAAAGACTTCTCTAAGGGACGTTTATCTTGGCTTTTACTGCTGGCTTTTATTGTCTTTTTTGAAGCGTGCGCTCTCTTCTTCCAACACGTGATGATGCTTGGTCCTTGCGTGATGTGTATCTATGAGCGCGTTGCTATGCTCGCTATCGGTGTTGCCGCCATGATTGGTGCGATTGCCCCGAATAACCCAATATCACGCTGGTTAGGCCTTGCTAGCTGGGGATTTGGCGCATACAAAGGTTTGATGCTTGCTTTAGAGCACGTCGATTACCAGTTCAATCCGTCCCCTTTCGCAACCTGCGACTTATTCGTAACCTTCCCTAGCTGGGCGCCTTTAAACCAATGGGCTCCGTGGATGTTTGAGGCTTACGGCGATTGCAGCAAGGTTGTGTGGCAGTTCTTCGATCTTTCTATGCCTCAGTGGCTAGTAATTATCTTTGCAGGTAACTTGGTTGCTTTCGGTATTGTGGTTATTTCTCAATTTGTGAAGTCGAAAAACGACTAACAGTAAGCCGTTGACACTTGGACAACAAAAAAGTCGACCACGAGGTCGACTTTTTTATTACTTAAGCTTTTGAACATATTAAGAGAGTCTGTTATTCACACAAACTAAGTTGCTCAACAAGCCGTGATTAGCTGCTTTTACCGCAGCATTGTTTAAACTTCTTGCCGCTTTCACAAGGGCAAAGGTCGTTTCGACCGATGTCTTTAAACGGGTTCACGCTCTGGGACTTATTGCCCAACATAGCTTCATCCGCTGCCATTGCCACTTCTGAGATCATCAGATCGACTTGACCCACTAAATCGGCAAACGATGGTGGGTTAGTAAGCCCTGCAGCGATCATTTGTTGTTGAGTTTGCTCTTCATCAATCGCAAGCATCAAGGTGGTTAAGAGCGCTTGCAACATGCGCAGAGTACCATCCGCGACTGTCACGCTCTGCCACTGCTCTTCCACTGTTGGCCAAACCATCATGAAGCCTTCAGAAAAATCAGCGAACTGTTCGTTAAAGTCACCTTCAGCCAGTACGTCTGTTAATAGGTATTCATTACGCTGAATCAGGTTGTGCTGGCGATTAATCTGTTCTGTCACCGTTTTTACCAGCTCTTTACCCGCTTCAGGCGCAACGATAACCAGCCACTCTTCTGGATCGAGTGGTTTGGTCGCTAAGTTAGAGGCAAGGATTGCACCTTCCATAAACTGCGGAGTAATGTCAGTGATTGATTCTGGTAGGCTTAATAATTGATATGTCATGAAAGCTCTGGATATTGGGCATTTTCGATATTATAACGCCATCCTCCCAAAGATGTCGCTATTAAGAGACGAAACCATCATTAAGACATGCACCACACTCATAGTGACAATTCTGTAAGCACACCGTACAATCACGCCTCGAATTTTTCGGTTCATTCAGTTTTGGTAAAGCAACATGCGCGTAATACTTGGCCCTATGGAGGGCGTTCTAGACCACCTAATGCGTGAAATTCTCACAGAGATTAATGATTACGATCTCTGTGTGACAGAGTTTGTGCGCGTCGTAGATCAACTTCTTCCCCCGCATGTGTTCCACCGTATTTGCCCTGAGCTACATCAAGGCTCTCAGACCATGGCTGGTGTGCCAATCCATCTCCAACTTCTAGGGCAACACCCAAATTGGATGGCCGAGAATGCTTTTCAAGCTGCTAGCTTAGGCGCGAAAGGGATCGATCTTAATTTTGGTTGCCCAGCAAAAGCGGTCAACAAAAGTAATGGTGGCGCTTCATTGCTAAAAGAGCCAGAGCTCATCTATCAAGTGGTGAACGCCTGTCGAGAAGCGGTACCGGCACACATTCCTGTGTCCGCAAAGATTCGATTAGGTTGGGAGCATCCGGAAGAGTGCTTTGAAATCGTCGATGCAATCGAACAAGCCAAAGCTGACGAACTCACCGTGCATGCAAGAACCAAAGTTGGCGGCTATAAAGCCAGCGAAATCAAATGGGACTTCATCAATCAAATAAGAGAAAAAACATCTCTGCCGTTGATTGCTAATGGGGAGATCTGGAACTATCAAGATGGTCAAGATTGCATAGAAGCAACAGGCGTCGATTCATTAATGGTCTGCCGTGGTGCTTTCAATATTCCAAACCTTGGTAACGTCGTTAAGCACAACCACCAGAAAATGCCGTGGGATAAAGTCATTGAACTTTTGCTGCGCTATTCAGAGTTTCAAATTAAAGGGGACAAAGGCATGTACTACCCCAATAGAGTGAAGCAGTGGTTTGTTTATCTAAGTAAAGGCTACCCTGAAGCGAACGAACTGTTTAAAGAAATTCGTACTTTCAAAAAGGCGCCACCGATTGTAGAACGCCTTCAGCGTTATCAAGAAGAACGCCGCCAACCTGTTTAAGATTACGTTTAGGGTTAAATACCCAACGCTACAAACGTGTTTACCGGTGCAAATAAGCTTTGCTTGGTAGACACGTTCGCTCTTCCCTCTTTCATTTTCATTTTCATTTTCATTTTCATACAAAGCATCGATTCAATAACGTGGTTAAAATTTAAGACGGTCTTTGCCCGTCGTCTTAGCCACGTACAGCTTTTCATCGGCGTACTTAAATATCTCATCGAAGTTAAGTTTACTTTGCTCAGTTTCAACAATGCAGACACCGCCAGAAACCGTAAATCCATTTGGAATAATGTCGGCTGAAGTGGAACAAATCGCATTCTTCACTCGCTCTAATGTTCTCATCAAAGTTTCACGATCTTCGCCTTTCATATAAACGACAAACTCTTCACCGCCAAACCGTGCTGCAACGTCACTGCTTCGAATACTGTTGCTGATCTGACGCGACATATAACGAATCACATCATCCCCCTTATCGTGGCCGTAGGTGTCGTTAATTGACTTAAAATCATCAATATCGAAGACGGTTAATGCAAACAGTTGATCGTGCTCTACACTGCGCCAGAACGCTTCTAAGCCACGACGATTCAATAACCCTGTCATAGGGTCTTTGGCTGCGAGATCTTTGAAGTAACCACGTTCAATATTGGAATTGACGTAGAAGAAGATGGTTACTGAGAACAGATACACAATGATGGCAACAATAAGGCTGTCTTTCTCGTAGACGAAAAAGTGCTCAACCTCTTTCGCGATGTCTAATTTGTAATACATCGCATGGTGAGACGAGACACCATCCAGTTTGATCTCGTGATAAAAAGCCGCAGAATCTACCGGAGTCGCTAAAGTGGTATCAATGATATCGATCCGACCTGCAAGATGCTCATTCGAGTTTGCGAGCAGCTTGTCAGCATTAATATCCACCGACAGCATCCCTTGGTGAACGCCTTTATGGAATACAGGGATCGTCATACTGATTATACGGTCAAGGGAATCAAAACGATAACCAGGGCCTGAAAGGGTAAGTTGGTCAGGGTTGTTGGCTGTTTTCTGCCAATAAGGACGACTCTTTATGGTCGAGAGTAACTCTTTGCTCAGCCCTTTGGCAAAACCTTCAGGTGAAGAGATCACATAGCCGCTCGTATCAATAAAGTGCACGCCGGCATGGTATTCATCAAGCTGGGATAAAAATGAAAGAATAGGAGCTAACGCTATTTTTTCTGACGCGCTCTTATAACTATCACTGCTTTCAGAACAAAGAGACTCTTGACCAATTAGCATATAGTCGATATCGACAGAGGGAATGTCTGAGGTTTTACCGTCGGCAAGTAGCAATACATCAATAGGCCAGATTTGGCAAAGACCATCCACAACATGTTTGTTGTGATCAAGAAAGAGAGGGTTTCCTGATTTATAATAGTTGGAGAAGCTGTAGTCTAGGGCTGTCGCCACTTTTGTGGTTCTTTTGAACACATCTTCAATACGATGAAACTCACTACTGATATCTTTTTCTACCGCGTCAAAATGATTCTTTCCTATTAGGCCAAGTAACATCGCGGCGATCACAGCGGGAAACCCGAAAACAAAGGTTAGGCTAAAGTGCCTATTTACTTTCATATAATGTGCTCTTAGCGTTCAGCTATTTTCATTTTCCCCATTAATATTATTACATTAATCGGCAATTCGCTCGACGTAAAATAATGTAAATTGATATTAACGACACACCTAACGGTCAAATAACCGCTTACAAATGAATAAAATAGAGAAGCGCCAACATATAGAGCAGGTGAGTTTGTTATCTGAGCCCATTTCAATGCTGTTAATAATATGACTTATGGCCTATTAGCTCACCTAACACCAAACTCAATTCACCGGCTAATGACCGCACGCTCAATCACAGATTGAGGCACTGTCACGCCAAGCTCACGAGCAGCATCTAGGTTGACCACCAGCTGAGAGCTCTGCGCAGTTTTGACACTCAACTTCCCGGGCTTCTGTCCTTCCAGAATGGCTGCGACATAATCCGCGGTCTGAACCCCAACATCATAATAATCTAGACCTAAACCAGCAATCGCTCCCTTTCCGACATAAGATGTGGCGCCTGCGACGACTGGCGTATCTGCGTGGTTAGCCGCTTTGATAAGACCCTCCATGCCGCTTGCAACCGTATTATCGGTCAAGGCATAGATAACATCGGACTTCTTAGCAATGGATTCTGCTTTTGCTTCGACATCGTCAACAGTCAGCGCTTTTTCGGTGTGAAGTGTATAACCGAAATCTCGAGTTGCCTTTCTCAATAACCCAACTAACGCAACGGCATTTGCTTCTGCTGGGTTGTAAACTACACCGATTGAATTAGCTTCAGGGAGCAGTTCTTTGATTAA
This sequence comes from Vibrio sp. 10N.261.51.C6, assembly GCF_041471785.1. Lineage (NCBI taxonomy): Bacteria > Pseudomonadati > Pseudomonadota > Gammaproteobacteria > Vibrionales > Vibrionaceae > Vibrio > Vibrio sp. 10N.261.51.C6. The sequence continues at coordinate 23,508 of NZ_JBFRPB010000035.1, forward strand.
TGACACATGCTGAGTGATCGGAGATAAGTCAGAAAGCCCCGTGACATTACGCCCCGGCTTTTCTAATTGTTTAACGAGCCTAGCGCCGATAGGATCCGTAACCGCGGTAAACACGATAGGAATCGAGCGAGTCGCCGACACTAAGGCTTGTGAAGTCGGTGTCGCGATACCAACAAGTACATGTGGATTTTCACTGACGAGCTCTCTGGCAATCTTGGCTGCCTGAGCCGGGTTACCATTCGCCATTTCATAGGAGAATTCTAAGTTCTTACCGGGTTCATAACCATTGGCTCTCAATCCTTCAAGAAGCCCTAAACGTGTCGCATTCAGATCTGGATGGTCAACAACTTGTGAAACCGACACTTTGGCAACGTTTGCCATTGCATTGCCAGTCCATAGCAACATCAAGCAACTTAAAACCGCTGCCAATACCTTTCTTACAGAACTCATTATCGCTCCCTGAATCAAGCTCTACCCGTCATTACTCGCTCAAAGAGAACAACATCAAAATCACTATTGACATTATTACCAGTAACCATTGATAACTTGAAGTGATATTTAACAAAAATACAACAAGGCTCGAGTTATGTGAGAAAGGTTATATTGACTTCGGAGGAAGGTAAGAAACCAAGTGAATAAGGACAGGTAAGCTAAACGGAAAGTAAGCGAGGTAACAAAAAGAGGAGCAAATCTGAGAACAAGCTATAGAAGATGAATAGTTGTTCTCAGACAAGAGGGAGAGCTGGGATTCTTTAGAACCAACGCTCCATTGAGGATTTATCTAACTGACGAAAGGCACGATTTAAAATGATTGCCAACTCTTTGTAACGAGGGCGTGGTTTCATTGGTTCCAATGCAAAACCTGTTTCGCTGATCTTCTCGTGCAACTCTCGATACCAAGAAACCAATGCTGGCGGTAATTGAGTGTTCGAACGGTTACCTAACCACCACATGCCTTGAAGCGGCAAGCTGATCGCAAACAACGCCATAACCACAGCTTGCGGCATCGCATTATAATTGTTGAAGACCATTTGTGTCAGAATACTAATAGCAGCTATCGCTGGCATCACTTTCACACCAAAACGCGTGGCTTTAATGATGCGCTGTTCAGGGAAGATAGCGTTTAACTCTTTTCGAACAGGCCAGAGATCCATGTACTTTTGGCCATCTTTTAAACTACTAGCTAAACCAACTCTATTGCTCATATGAGTCTCCCATTAAAAAAAAGTTGAAATCATCAACTAAAAACACAAAAATTTGACGAAAAATAATATTCTTTCAAATTTTTTTGTTATATTTGCACAATATCGCTATTATTTGCAGACCTCAATCTCATTGTTGCCCTTATTTACAATTTAAGCAACTTTGAGAAGACTTCTGCAAGGAATGCACAAGCCTCTTTTTGATAAAGAGCGCTTTCACTTTATACGGAAATTAACGTTTTTTTGACCAAGGTTAGTACGCAAGCTACCGTGCTTCGTCTATTCTTGAGATTAATTTTCATCCTTAACTGATTTCGATCAGAAAAATTAACAGGTAGTCATTAATGTCTAAGCTAGTTTTAGTTTTAAACTGTGGTAGTTCTTCTCTTAAATTCGCTGTTGTTGATGCAGAAACAGGTGCAGAGCACCTAACTGGTCTTGCTGAGTGTCTAGGTCTTCCAGAAGCTCGTATGAAGTGGAAACTTGATGGCAAGCATGAAGCACAACTAGGCGCGGGCGCAGCTCACGTAGAAGCACTATCTTTCATGGTAGAAACTATTCTTGCTTCTAAGCCTGAGCTTAAAGCTAACCTTGGCGCTATCGGTCACCGTATCGTACACGGTGGCGAGCAGTTCACTTCTTCTGCACTTATCACTGATGAAGTTCTTAAGGGTATTCAAGACGCTGCGACTTTCGCACCTCTTCACAACCCTGCTCACCTTATCGGTATCGAAGCGGCTCAACAGAACTTCCCTGGTCTACAAAACGTTGCTGTTTTTGACACTGCGTTCCACCAAACAATGCCTTCTGAGTCTTACCTATACGCTCTACCGTACAACCTGTACAAAGAGCACGGCATCCGTCGTTACGGCATGCACGGTACTTCTCACCTATTCATCACTCGTGAAGTTGCAGGCCTACTAAACAAGCCAGTTGAAGAAGTTAACATCATCAACTGTCACCTAGGTAACGGCGCTTCTGTATGTGCAATCAAGAACGGTAAATCTGTAGACACTTCTATGGGTCTTACTCCTCTTGAAGGTCTTGTAATGGGTACTCGTTGTGGTGACCTAGACCCTGCAATCATCTTCCACCTACACGACGCACTTGGTTACTCTGTTGAAGAAATCAACAACATGCTAACTAAAGAGTCTGGTCTTGCTGGTCTAACTGAAGTGACTTCTGACTGTCGTTTCGTTGAAGACAACTACGGTGAGAAAGAAGAAGCAACTCGTGCAATGGACGTGTTCTGTCACCGTCTAGCTAAGTACGTAGCTGGTTACACTGCAACTCTAGAAGGTCGTCTAGACGCAATCACTTTCACTGGCGGCATCGGCGAGAACTCAGGCCCAATCCGTGAAATGGTTCTTAACCGCCTAGGCATCTTCGGTATCGAAGTTGACGGTGAAGCTAACCTTAAAGCTCGTTTCGGCGGCGAAGGTACTATCACTACAGCTAACAGCCGTATCCCTGCAATGGTTATCTCTACTAACGAAGAGCTAGTAATTGCTGAAGACACTGCGAAACTAGCAGGTCTTTAATTGATTTTCCTGACTAGCTTCATTCGAAGCTAGTCAGTTTTTCATATCAAGAAAATGGGGCTCAACTTCTATTCCTACCCCAATTTAAATATCGGTGGGAATAGCAGTTGAGCTTTTTTTATTTCCAATAGTCAAAGGTGTTCGTCAATGTCACGTACTATTATGCTTATCCCTACAAGCGCTGGTGTTGGTCTTACTAGTGTTAGCATGGGTGTTCTTCGCGCTATGGAGCGTAAGGGCGTAAGTGTTTCTTTCTACAAGCCAATCGCTCAGCCTCGCAGCGGTGGTAACCAACCAGATCTAACGTCTACTATCATCAGCGCAAACAGCGACATTAAGATTGGTGAGCCAATCGCAATGACTAAAGCTGAAGCTTTGATCGGTAGCGAAAAAATGGACGAGCTTCTTGAGTCTGTTGTTGAGCAATACAACAAGATCAACAAAGACGCAGAAGTTACGCTAATCGAAGGTCTAGTACCTACTCGTAAGCACCCATTTGCTAACCAAGTGAACGCGGAAATCGCAAAAACACTTGGCGCGGAGATCGTATTCGTTGCGACTCCTGGTACTGACAACCCTACGCAGCTTAAAGAGCGTATAGAAGTAGCATGTTCTAACTTCGGCGGTACTAAGAACAAAAACATCAAAGGCGTAATCATCAACAAGCTTAACGCTCCTGTTGATGAGGCTGGCCGTACTCGCCCTGACCTATCTGAAATCTTTGATGATGCAGACAGCGCTCAGCAAGCGAACCTTGAAGTAATGCAAATCTTCAACTCTAGCCCTATCCGTGTTCTTGGCTGCGTGCCATGGAGCATCGATCTAATCGCAACTCGTGCGGTTGATATGGCTAAGCACCTTAACGCTGAAATCGTTAACGAAGGTGAAATCTCAACTCGTCGTATTAAGAGCATCACTTTCTGTGCACGTTCTCTACCGCACATGATTGAGCACTTCAAACCAGGCTCACTGCTAGTAACTTCTGCAGACCGTCCTGACGTTATCGTTGCTGCGGCTCTTGCTGCGAAAAACGGTGTTGAGATTGGCGCAATCCTGCTTACTGGCGGTTACGACATTCCAGAAAGCATTGCTAACCTTTGTGCACCAGCATTCGCTTCAGGTCTACCGATCTTCAAGGCTCAAGGTAACACTTGGCAGACATCTCTAAACCTACAGAGCTTCAACCTAGAAGTTCCAGCAGACGATAAAGAGCGTATCGAGTTCGTTAACGATCACGTTGCAAGCCACATTGATGGCCCTTGGATTGATTCTCTATCTGAAGGTACTCAAGGCATCCGTCGTCTAAGCCCACCAGCATTCCGTTACCAGCTAACTGAATTTGCTCGTAAAGCGGCTAAGCGCATCGTTCTTCCTGAAGGTGATGAGCCACGTACAGTTAAAGCTGCGGCTATCTGTGCTGAGCGCGGTATCGCAACGTGTGTACTTCTAGGTAACCCTGAAGAAATCCGTCGCGTTGCAGCGCAGCAAGGTGTTGAGCTTGGCGCTGGCGTTGAGATCATCGATTCTGCATCAGTTCGCGAAAACTACGTAGCTCGTCTAGTAGAACTTCGTGGCGCTAAAGGTATGACTGAAGTTGTTGCTCGTGAGAAGCTAGAAGATTCAGTATTCCTAGGTACTATGATGCTTGAAGCTGGCGAAGTTGACGGCCTAGTTTCTGGTGCTGTTCACACAACGGCGAACACTATCGTTCCTCCGTTCCAGATCATCAAGACTGCTCCTGATGCTTCTATCGTATCTTCGATCTTCTTCATGCTTCTGCCTGATCAAGTTCTTGTATACGGTGACTGTGCGATCAACCCAGATCCAACAGCTGAACAGCTTGCTGAAATCGCTATCCAATCTGCAGATTCTGCTGCGGCATTCGGTATCGACCCACGCGTTGCTATGATCTCTTACTCTACTGGTGAATCTGGTAAGGGTGCAGACGTAGATAAAGTACGTGAAGCAACGAAACTTGCTCAAGAGAAGCGTCCTGATCTAGTGATCGACGGTCCTCTACAGTACGATGCAGCAATCATGGAAAACGTAGCCGCTTCTAAAGCGCCTAACTCTCCAGTTGCAGGTAAAGCGACAGTATTCGTATTCCCAGACTTAAACACGGGTAACACGACTTACAAAGCTGTACAGCGTTCAGCAGATCTAGTATCTATCGGTCCAATGCTTCAAGGTATGCGCAAGCCAGTAAATGACTTGTCTCGTGGCGCTCTAGTAGACGATATCGTTTACACAGTAGCTCTAACGGCTATCCAAGCAGACCAAGCTGCACAAGCTGAAGAAAAAGTAATTAACTAATTTTTCTTTTGTAAAATCGAGTAGGAGGAGG
>NZ_JBFRPB010000036.1:0-10510 GCF_041471785.1 Vibrio sp. 10N.261.51.C6
ACTTTACGGGGTCACTTCATGATGGCTGGCTTTTTGTTTATCGGCGAGTTCTAAAGAGCATACAGCCTGAATCTGTTTGCCTTGAACTTCGTACCTTGAAGCCTATACCTTAAAGTAATCCAACTGCTGCTTCTGTTGTTCTGCTAGGTTAGAAAGCTCGTGGCTTGCTGCAGCGGCTTGAGTAATGCCGGTAACGTTTTGGCTTACTAGGCTGTAGATGTTTGAGATGTTACGGTTGATGTCTGAGGTTACTTGGCTTTGCTCTTCGGCGGCAGAGGCAACCTGAGTGTTAATCTCAGTCATGTCCGTTACCGAGTTAGCAATGCCTGAAAGCGCCGCGCTTACTTCACCTGCAAGAGTTTGGTTGTGTTCCAGCATAGATAATGAGCTGCTCATGCTTTCATTCGCGTTACCGGATTGAACCTGCAAACCTTCTATGATGGTTTGGATCTCTTTGGTTGAATCTTGTGTGCGTGCCGCTAGCATTCGAACTTCATCAGCAACCACTGCGAAACCACGACCGCTTTCACCTGCACGAGCGGCTTCGATTGCTGCGTTAAGCGCCAGCAGGTTAGTTTGTTCAGAGATACTTTGAATTACCTCAATCACTTTACCAATCTGTTCAGAGTGCTCTTTTAGCGTGCCCACAACATTTGCAGCTTCGCTTAGCTGAATCGCCATCTGTTCGTTAGCTTTGTTGCTTTCATTAAACAAGCTCATGCTGTGTGTCGCCATTTCGTCAGCTTGCTTAGACGCTGAGTCGGCTTGTACTGCGTTCTCATTAACGTGTGCTGCTGTGCTTTCTAGTTGGTTTACAGCAGAAGCAACTTGTTCTACTTCTTGTTTCTCTTGGTCTGAGTTAACGCTGGATTGCGTCATTACAGCCGCTAACTCTGTCGACGCAGAAGCCACTTCGATACTGATTCGAGACAGTGAACTTACGGTGTCGCGCAATTGCTCAACGGATTTGTTTACGTCTTGGGCAAGGCGAGATATTTCGTTGTCGCCATGCTCTTCTGCTTTTACTAGCAGGTTACCTTTTGCTACTTCCCGCATCGTTTCTTGAATGTTGCTGATCGGCTTAACAATGATACCAGCCAGCGTCCAACTGATAATTAGAGCTACAGACAGGATCACCAACAGTGCAATGGTCGCAGTAGTCAGCGTGCTAGCGTGTTGCTGGCCGTTGATGTCGACCTCTTGAGTGGCAAGCAAGTTCAGCTTTTTAGACAGAGTATTGATCGCTTGCACCATTTCATTACCCGCATGTCGGTATTGGTCGATTGCGATCTGGTAGCGGTTTTCAAAATCTGAAGATAGTGATGCATCGCCGTGTTTCGCTCTTAATAGCGGAAGCATGGTGGTACGAGAAAAATCGACATAGTGATTCATCGCTTTGTTCATCGCGGCCACTTCATCTTGCATGCCTGGCACTGTGTCTAATGAATTCAGTAGGCGAGTATTCTGATCGCGTTTTTGGTTTAGTGTTTCAACCAATGTTTTTACGTCATCAGCATTGAATAGACTGTAAATCGCTTTGATGCGCATGCCATAGCTGTTGTCGACGATTTCGCTAAGTTCTTCTTTATGTAAGATTAACTGGTCGGTTGCTACTGACACATCTTTGAATGCACTTTCTAGTTTTTCACCACCGATAATGACACCGGCTAAAAGTAAGACAACGGAAAATAGTACGGGTATAAGAATTTGTATTTTGATTGATAGGCCACTGAGAAGTTGGCGCATGTAATGTCCTTCTTTGAATAAAATAAAAAGATGAGAATTATTATTATTAGAATTAGTTGGCGATTCTAACTAATGAGACTGACAATTCAATCAGTAAAGGCTTTGATTTCGTTATATGCGATAGGTATTTGATATAGATGGTTGTTTATTGTTCTAAATGGCGATAAAGGTGGATCTTTTTATCCATCGTGTTAGGGCTACTTGATTGATAAATAGAGAAATATATTGGTTAGTATTCGATATAAATAGGGAAGGAAATCTAGCTTTTTGGTGCTCAAACGATGGTGAGACCTGCATTCACTAACTGCATCTGATGGGGGCGAGACTATCAATTCATCGAGTAGGAGAGAAATTAGCCATTAATTTGTAGTTGTCATATAGGCTTCAATTAAGTGAAACACAACTGTCACATTCGGATTCTAAAGTAGGCCTCGTTCAAGCAAAACATTACGGCAATAACGCCACTAAAGGAAATTTGTGATGAAAAAGACAGTTATCGGTGCAATCGCACTACTAGGCGCTCTAACAGTGAATACAGCTTCAGCTAAAGAAACTATCTCTGTAGTTGGCTCTAACAGTGCTTCTCCACTGGTTGAAGTTTTTGCAGAAACCTACATGAATAAAGGCGAACCAGTGTTCATCGAAATTCAAGCACCAGGTTCTTCTGCAGGCATCAAAGCAGCAAAAAATGGAAGTGCTGACCTTGGTATCTCTTCTCGTGACCTAAAAGAAGAAGAGAAAACAGCTGACCTGAAAGAGCTAGTTATCGCTCGTGACGGTATCGCAGTTGTTGTTAACCCGAACAACGAAGTATCTGCTCTTACTGCTGAGCAAATCACTTCAATCTACAAAGGCGACATCACTAACTGGAAAGATGTTGGCGGTGCTGACAAGCCAATCGTAGCAATCACTCGTGATACTGCATCAGGTACACGTGGTGCATTCGAAGACATCATGAAGCTTAAGAAGAAGATTGGCGATAAGAAAGTATCGGCTATCTCTCAACGTGCACAAGTTGCAAACGGTAACGGCGCACTTAAAGTTTCTGTAGCAAGCAACCCATACGCTATCGGCTTTATCTCTCTAGGTACAGTTGACGAATCTGTTCAAGCTCTAACTATCGACGGCGCTGCTGCGACTGTAGACAACGTTAAGAACGGTTCTTACAAAGTTGCTCGTCCATTCCTAGTTCTTTACAAAGCAGGCGCTCCAACAGCTGAAACTCAACAATTCCTAGATTGGATGGTTGCAGATGAAGCTCAAGCTATCGCTGGTAAGAAAGGCTACATCACAGTTAACTAATCTTAACTGACTCAATCTTAATTATTGCTCAGCCTGCTTTAGGCTGAGCCTTTTCTTTCAACTTTGTTTATTTCGAGCTCTTATTGAGCCACAAAGTTTGAGATTTTATATATGACCATCGCAAATAGTGAAAAGCTTATGAATACTGAAGCGACTCAAATCAACAAGCCAAGTCTACGTGCTAAGAAGCGCATCGACTGGAGAGAAAGAATCTTCCACTGCTTGTTCTTATCGAGTGCTGTAATCGGCATCGTATCACTAGCCGTTATCGCTTACTTTATCGTTGCAGAGAGTATCCCTGCATTCCAAGAGGCCGGTGTTTCTGGCATCGTTCTGGGTGTTGACTGGTTACCTCCAGCTCTATTCGGTGTTGCAACCATGATTGTTGCATCGATTGTTTCGACACTTGGAGCTGTAGTTGTTGGTGTGCCAGTTGGTGTATTAACCGCTATTTTTATTGCTGAGATTGCTCCAAAGCGTCTTGCAGATATTATTCGACCAGCAGTTGAGCTTCTAGCGGGTATCCCGTCGGTAGTTTACGGCTTCTTCGGTCTAGTAATTATCGTTCCAATGATTCAAAACGTTTTCCAAGTACCAGCGGGTAACACTATCCTGGCGGGTATCATTGTTCTGGGTATCATGATTCTTCCTACCGTTATCACGGTTTCTGAAACTTCGATTCGTGCGGTACCTCGTACATACAAAGAAGGTTCACTTGCACTGGGTGCTTCGAAAATCTACACGATTTTTAAGCTACTCGTTCCTGCTGCACGTTCAGGCATTATGACTGGTGTGATTTTGGGTATCGGCCGCGCACTTGGCGAAACGATGGCAATCATCATGGTTATGGGTAACGCGCCAGCAATGCCAGAAGGCATTTTGGACTCTGCTCGTACGCTAACAGCAAACATTGCAATTGAAATGTCTTACGCAAGTGGCGTTCACGCTAACGCACTGTACGCAACAGGTGTTGTACTTCTAGTGTTCATCATGATGTTAAATGGTGCTCTACTTTATCTTAACCGTGAAAAAGCGAAGTAGGCGAGGATAAGTAATATGGATCGCGTAAAACTAAAACAAGCACGTCAAACCAAAGATAACATCCTAAAAGGTTTTATCTGGGCAGCTGCAGCTGTAACCGTTGGTTTCTTATTCTGGATTATTTGGTACATCCTATCGAACGGTCTGCAATACGTAGATTGGAACTTCATCACTGACGATTACACTCGTACTGGTGAAGAACGTGGTATTTTCCCAATGATCATTGCCACGATCTACATGGTAATCGCATCGATTGCGGTAGCCGCGCCACTGGGCATCATGACGGCGATATACTTAACTGAATATGCGAAAGTAGGTAGCCGATTGGTGAAAGTGATTCGATTCTGTACTGAGTCGTTAGCTGGTATCCCATCGATCATCTTTGGTCTGTTCGGTATGACCTTCTTTGTTTCGATTCTTGGTCTTGGCTTCTCGATTCTGTCGGGTGCACTAACGCTAAGTATCCTGATTCTTCCTGTAATCATTCGTACTACAGAAGAAGCATTGATGGCAGTGCCACAAACTTACCGCGAAGGCTCATACGGCCTTGGTGCTTCAAAAATCTACACTATCTGGCGTTTGATCTTACCAAGCGCAATGCCAGGTATCTTAACTTCGGTCATTCTTAGTATTGGTCGTGTAATTGGCGAATCAGCACCTGTATTTTTAACAGCAGGTATGGTGGCACGTGTTCCTGAGTCGGTATTCGATTCTGGCCGTACACTAACGGTTCACCTATATAAGCTGACAACAGAGCTATTTACTATCGATGAGTGGAACCAAGCCTACGGCACGGCGACAGTCCTAATCGTACTGGTTCTCTTGATCAACATGGTTACAAAACTGATTGCGAGACGCTTCAACACGGCAACTTACTAAGCTCATTAGCTGGCTCATAAATAAAGCGAGCCCCCGTGATAAAGAAAGCATCAAGTTAGACACGAATTTAAGAATTTAGAGATTACGAACATGAATAAATTTGATATTGAGAACCTAGATCTGTTTTACGGCGACAACCAAGCGCTTAAATCTATCAACCTGCCAATTCCAACTCGCCAGGTTACTGCTCTGATTGGCCCGTCTGGCTGTGGTAAATCAACACTATTGCGTTGTTTGAACCGCATGAATGACCTAATTGAAGGCGTTACGATTAAGGGTAAGCTGGATATGGATGGCACTGACATCTACGGTAATATCGATGTCGCTGACCTACGTATCCGCGTAGGCATGGTATTCCAAAAGCCAAACCCGTTCCCAATGAGCATCTACGAGAACGTGGCATACGGCCTACGTGCTCAAGGTATCAAAGACAAAAAACACATCGATGAAGTGGTTGAGCGCTCGCTACGCAGTGCTGCACTGTGGGATGAAGTAAAAGACCGTCTTAAAGCGCATGCATTTGGTCTGTCTGGTGGTCAACAACAGCGTCTATGTATCGCACGTACCATTGCAATGGAACCAGATGTAATCCTGATGGATGAACCAACATCGGCTCTAGACCCAATCGCGACACACAAGATTGAAGAATTGATGGAAGATCTGAAGAAAGACTTCACTATCGTTATCGTAACGCACTCAATGCAGCAAGCGCGTCGTATCTCAGACCGCACGGCTTTCTTCCTAATGGGAGAGCTTGTAGAGCATAACGAAACCAGCGTTATCTTCAGTGAACCAAAAGATGATCGTACTAAAGGTTACGTAAACGGTGACTTCGGTTAATCGACGATTTACGTGTGGTATTTAAGCGATTAGATACCTTTACACACTAACTGAAACGCAGGTTAGATAATCGAATAGAACAACAGAATTATCACTATAACTATAAGCGATGGAAGTTTTGCCCCACTATAGGTGGGGCTTTTTTATGTGTCTAAAAAATCCCCAATGTCGATGTGATTTTGGGCAGAGAATCCCATTTTTGTCGTCCTTCTCATGCTTGTGATAATGTTAAAGGTGAAACTGCGACCCGCTTAACATCTCATTTTCACTTACATTGATTGCATATCAAGCCTTCTGTATTTTTGCTTTATTCTTAATCGCCAATGGAAGGAAGCTGTGCCTGTTAAAGCCTTTGCAAAACAAATATCTGCGACACGCGACCATCGTCTGTTGGCTGAGTCTCTTTTTGACTATCTGGTTAAGGTACTTACTCCAAAAGGGATAGGAATATTTGCTGAACCGACGCCGGAGAGCGACGCATTACCGCTTTTTTCTTATGGCGACCTAACCTCATTGGCGAGCTACCCCTCTACATTTTGGCCGTGGGTCTCACAGTTTGATACCGCAGACGGGGTTTTGCCAATGGCTATCAACACCTGCAAGTGGGAACACATGAAAGTGCTTGGTGGGGAGTCGTTTATCATGATGCTCGACAACGCACCTGCCTCCAGAACTTATTTAATTGTTCAAAATTGCAATGCTGAGAAGGTTAATCAAACCTTTGACCAAGATCTTGATGTGTTACAGCTCGCGGCTGCCCGTTGGCAATGTATTCGTGCCGAAAAGAACGCGGCGCTAGAAATCAAACACAGAGACACACGTGAAGCTCAATACTTAGATGAGATAAAGTTACGTGAGCTGTTTGTAGAGAACATGAAGCTGGTTCATCAGGTCGCGCTTGAGCTTTCTAACCCTGAGTCACTCGATGCTTTGTATAAAGCATCGGTTGAGGCTGTGCGAGACAGGTTAGGGTTTGATCGTGCGATCTTCATGTTGCTTGATATGAAAAAGCGTTGTTTCAGCGGCACTTATGGCACTGACGAAGCGGGTAAAACCAACAGTGAACACCACACTCAATACGATTTGCACCAACTTGAAGCGGAATACATTGAAGCGCTGTCTGATAACCATACTAATCTAGTCATCATCGATAATGCGCCCCTGTATACAGAAGGTAAGGTGGTCGGGCAGGGGTGGAATGGCATGCTTATCTTGCGTGAAGGCGACAAACCTGTCGGCTGGATCGCCATGGATAACTACATTCATCGCTCACCGATTACTAACTATCAAAAGCAGATGCTTGAGTCTTTTGGCTCTTTGCTTTCTCAAATCTATATTCGCAAGCGCCAAGAGCAGAACATACGTATGTTGCACTCGAGTATGGTTGAGCTGTCTCGATGCGATAGCGTCAGTGAAGTCTGTAAGTCCGCGGTTAGTTTTGCGATTCAACATCTAGGTATCGATCGACTGGCTGTTTTCCTAACAGACAAAAAGTGCAGTTACATGCAAGGTACTTGGGGCACTGACATCAAAGGCGATATTGTCGATGAGTCCTATTATCGCTCTGAGCTGGTGGAACGTGACATCGTAGCCGCAGCTCGTGCTTGCCCTAATCAAGTGGCGTTTGAAGAATCAGTCCCTATTTATCACGACTTCAATATTGTCGGAGTCGGTTGGACGGCAATGACCATGCTCACCACCAATACGGGTGAGCCGATTGCGTTTATCGCTGCTGATAACCTATTAACTCGCAGTCCTTTAACCTCACAGCTTCGTGAGGTAATACGTATCTTTGCTTCGAGCCTTGCTGAGGTGCTGCAAAGAACCATGGCTCAAGAAGAACTGAAAAAGCTCAATGAAACATTGGAGCAAGAAGTCAGTAAGCGTACCCAAGAGCTAGAGTTGGCGAATGAGCAATTGGATATCATTTCTAAGCTAGATCCTCTTACGCGCCTTGGAAACCGCCGTATGTTGTCGCAGGTTCTAGAAGACTTGAACGGTGACGATCAAGGTGCCTTTGCCTTACAGAACGAAATTACATTTGGCTTGATTCTTGTCGACCTCGACCACTTTGGTTTGTACAACAGTGTCTATGGTCATACTGAAGGGGATGCGGCTCTGAGGACGGTAGGTGAGATACTGAATGCCCATGTTCACAATGATAAAGAAACCTTCTGCCGGATTGGTGGTGAGGAGTTTATGTTGTTGATGATTGGCACGAATCACTCAGAGACAAAGCAACGTGCAGAGTCGATTAGAAAATGCATTGAAGAGGCAAAAATCCTCCATTGTGAAAGTAGTACCAGCCCATATTTAACGGCATCCGTTGGCTATGCCTCGATAACTTCTGATCAGCACCAGTTTGACTTCGACCTACTTTATGGCAAGGCAGATAAAGCCTTGTATCAAGCCAAAGACTCTGGGAGAAATCGAATCGTTTCTGCCTTAAAACGTAAAAAAGTCACAGCCTCTCTTTCTTAAAATAAAGGCCGTTGATCTCAAGATGATCAACGGCCTTTGTGTTTTACTGTTGTTGATGAACAGCGTCGACTAAAGATTTTCTAGCGAACTATTATGCTTTTTACTCGCAACTCTCTTGGGCTTCTTCACCGTTTTGATTGCCAGCTCAGGGCTCCATGTTTGGGCTGGTGAACCGGCTTCACCATAAAGGCTTTGGTTTAGCTTGGTGAGTTCGGCTTCAACGGTTTGTAACGTTTCATCACTTAGATCTGTATTTTCAGATTTCCATTGCTCAAATAAGGTTCTGGTCATCACGCCATCTTTCGTTCTTAGAGCTTCAATAAGCGCTTCTGCGGTATCTGATTGACGTTCAACAGTGTGTGTTGGTTTTGTCGTTACGCCGCGGCGTGACCAGAAGTAGAATGCCAATGCTGAGCTGATTAGCCACAAAGCTGCAAATAGGGCGGTGAGATAAGGCCAGATCCCAGGGCTATCCACAGTAACAACCGTCGGGCTTACTTGTTGGGCGGGCGTAGCAGTAACTGGTGGAGTGCTTGACGCTGCGCGATCACTTGCTTTTACCGCTAACTCTAGCCCCTGCGCTTTGCTGGTTTGTTCTGATTGCAAATCGGTGTTAAACCAAGCTTGAGACACATCAGGAAGCGAGATGTTTCCTGCCTCTTTCGGAATCAAGACTTGCTTGTAAACAACGACAGAATCACCTGACTGAGTTGTGCCAAATTGCGGCTTCTCTTCATAAACACGTACCGAATTAGGGTAGGTGATATTCAGTTTTGGCAGCTGGTGTTGCGTTAAGTTGCTAGCCGTCATCGTGATGGTACGAGTTAACGAATCACCCGCTTCCATTTCAATGGTTTGGTTGTCGCCTTCTAAACCATTACTATTTCCCAGTTGATTGCCTTGGCTATCGGACCATTGTTGAATCAGTTTGAAGTTTGATGTTGGTAACCACTCACCTTGGTAGCCTTTTGGTACGTCCTTCACAGTTACATCTAAGGTTTCAACGGGTGTGTCGAGTTGGAACAAACGTGTTGTACTAGAGTTATTGGTTGAGTAGACAACAGCTCCTGTTAGCTTCGGCCCGTTCAGCTTAAATTGACCTGCTTTTTGTGAAGAGATACGGAAAGACTGTTGAACTACCGTCACCTCTTGTCCATTGAGAACGTCTTGAAATTGCTTCGATTCCCCAATAGGTTCCACATCTAAGCCCGGCGAGCTCGGTGGCGCTATTTTAGGATCTTGCAGCCTTCTTGGGTCAGCTTTGATGATGAGTTTTACATCAAGCTCAGCCACTTCTTCTGGGTACAGCGAGTTCTTGCTGAGGTTAAGCTGGAACTCTGCCATATCATGTTGAGTTGGAGCGGCTTTGTTAATTGCAACATTGATGGTGATAGGCTTGGTTTTTGCCCCTTCAATATCAAAACTCGGGATTTGCAACTTACCCAAACGCAGTGGAGCAAGGGTGATGTTCCACTCGCTTGACACCGAACGGCTGCCATTGACGATTCGCATCGACGAGCCAAAGCTTGGTGTACCGACATAGAAGTCCTGCTGGAGCGCTGTTAGATCTAGAGCATCAGAGGAGACCTTTTCATCGGTTGCAACTCTAAGAAGGAACACTTCATCTTTGGTGACACTGTTATGTGAAACGCTCGCCACGGCGTTTGCAGCCAATACTGAGAAGGACGAGAAAGCTCCCAACAACAATGTTAGGAGTACGGATAAAAATGGCTTGTTTAAAAATCGCATGGTTACCACTTTTTGTTCTGGTTGTTAGGAGCACTTTTTTGTCGTGCTTGTAAAATCATTTGCGCTTTAAGCAGTTGGCTCGGGTCACGGGCGCTTTCTACTTGCTCAAGTTTTCGCATGTCAGGGTCGCTCGACAGAGGTTGATCTGAGGTTTGTGCTACAGCTTGCTGACTACTTTGCTCACCATCTTCTTTTGAAGCTTGTTGTGCGCTAGCACTTTGAGGTGTAGCGCCTTCTTGGTCACTCTGTTTCGGCTGATCACTGTTACTTTGTTGCGTGGCTTGCTTGTCGTCTTGTTTAGACTTTTCAGAGTCAGAGTGATTTTCAGGTTGGCCTTGAGATGAGTTTTGGTCTTGGCTACCGCGTTGATCTTGGTTACTGCTTTGATCTTGCGACTTGCCATTGTCAGCGGAGCTTTGTTGTTGATCCTGAGAGCTTTGCGAAGAATCATTTTGCTGACCTTGCTGACCTT